>NZ_QTWU01000020.1:0-46806 GCF_003461285.1 Eubacterium sp. AF17-7
AAATCCTCGTGTCTCTGGTTCGATTCCGGAACTGGGCACTAACTATGTCCGAATGTCATTTGGTAAGAGAAGAACAAGAAAAACGGGACGGATAAGGGAACGTTAATAAGTAATGAAGTGATGGGAAGCAGGAATGCTTCTTTTTTTATTATATAAGTATATAATTTTTATACATATTTAGTGTTAGGTTGGTTTGAATAAATATAGAAATTAAATTAAAAAAATAATAATTATAGGAAATAATAAGATTTGATATAGTCTTGAAAAAATAGTAAAATATAAAAGGATGCACGCAAATAAACAAATGAGTAGGTGGTATATATGAAAGAACATCAGGCAAGAGAGTATATATTTGAGAAAAAAGTAAATAAATTATTAGAAGATAGTGGATATGTAACTATAAAAGAAAAAGAAATAAATGGAAATAGTTCACAACATGGAATATATAGTTATGGTATTTTAAATATGCCTTCAGCATTTACAACTCCAATAAGAATGATTTGCCAATATAAATTTTATGCAAAAAATAGAGTTGAATTGTCTCATATAAGAGATTTTTATGGAATTATTACAGATATTAATGAAAATAGATATTTAGGCGTGGATAAAAATGAAAATATATACAATAATGTAGGATGTTATTTTAGTGCGACAGGATTTAGTCGTGCTGCTCAGGAATATGCATGGGCACATAATATATTTCTTATTTCATTTGAAAAAATAGATGTTTTTAAACCTATATTAGAAAACATAAATGAATTTGTTAATGGATTAAATGAAAATGTAATAAATACGATTTCCAAAGAAGAATTATTAGTTGGATACGAAAATGCAGTAGATGAAACACATGTATTGCCTGATGCAATGGTTGGAATAGTCAATAACGTATATCCGATTATAATTTGTGGAAATGAAGGATGGTCTATTCCAGTTATTGAAGAGGCCGAAAAATCAGAAGTAGGAAGAGTTTATATAGAACAAGTTTATAGAACGGAAAATTTGTTTGAAGCCAAATTTGAATTAACATTTATGGAAAGTGTAGCTGAATTTTCTATACCATTGGCTATTGTAGAAAAATTGATGAAGCGAGAAGATAATCCGACAAAAGAAAATGTAATATTTAATATAGATGTACCTTATTTGATTAAAAAAGGCAGAAAAGAGTATGCGTCTATGGAAGTATTTTTAGAGGGATTTGAGAAAAATCAATACAATTACAAGCAGATTTCATTTGAAAATATGTTTGATAATGAGGAGTTAGAAGAAGAATAGTAATGTCAAAGGATTTATATGATAAATTAAAAGAATATAGTAAGTCTGATTTTTACCCATTTCATATGCCGGGACATAAGAGAAATGTAAATTTAATAAAAGAGCAGTATGGAATTGATATTGATATAACAGAAATAGATGGATTTGATATGCTCTACGAAGCAGATGACGTGCTTAAGGATGCGATGGAACGGGCAAAAAAATTTTGGGGGACGGAAAAAACATATTTTTTAGTAAATGGAAGCACAGTTGGCATTTTAACAGCAATGCATTCGTGTCTTACACAGGGGGATAGAATAATAATAGGAAGAAACTGTCACAAAGCAGTATATAATGCAAGTGAATTGCTTAAGTTAAATAATACATATTTGTATCCAAAGTATATACCTAAATATGGGATAAATGGGGGATATAGTGCAAAAGAATTAGAAAATTTATTTGAAAAAAATAGTAATATAAAAGCAGTTGTCATAACGTCGCCTACATATGATGGAATTGTGTCAGATATAAAAACTTTGGCAGATATTACGCATAAAAATGGAGCAGTGCTTATTGTTGATGAAGCTCATGGAGCGCATTTTGGAATATCAGATAAATTTCCAAAACCAGCATATGATATGGGAGCAGACTTAGTAATTGAGAGTATGCATAAAACTTTGCCGACTTTTACGCAGACTGCATTGTTACATTTATCTAAAGAAGGAAAAAAAAGAGTTGATGAGAAAAAAATAAAACATTTTTGGTCAATTTTTCAGACAAGCAGTCCTTCATATGTTTTTATGGCAAATATGGATAAATGCATATCATTTTTAGATAAAAATGGAAATGAAATATATGAAAAATTTAGCAATGACATAGAAGAATTTAGAAAAAAATGTGATAAATTACATGACATACATATTCCGGGAAAAGAACTTATTGGAACGAATGAAGTTTTTGATGTTGATTTAAGTAAATTAATAATTAACTCAAGTATGGGTGGAAAACCTATGAATGATATTTTACGTAAAAAATTTCATTTGGAAATGGAAATGGAAGCTGCAAAATATGTGTTGGCTATAACTACCTTTTGTGATAATAAAGAGGGATTTGATAGATTATATAAAGCATTAGATTATATTGATGCAGAACTCAAAAAAATTACAAACAAATCAGAAATAAAGAAAATTAAGAATACAAATTTTGAATTAGTAAGAAATATTCAGGAGATGAGTATTTCTAATGCAGTTAATAGTAATACAAAGTTGGTAAATATTGAAAATGCAATAAATAAAGTATCTGCGGAGTATCTTTATTTGTATCCACCGGGAATTCCATTAATTGTTCCAGGCGAAGTTGTTAATGTAAAGCTTGTTGAACAAATAAAGGAATACAAAAATAGAAATTATGAAATAGTTAGATATGATAAATTTAAAATTGTTGATTAATCTAATTATGTAATTAATATAAAAACAATTAAATTATTAATATTTAAATTCATAACATTTAAATTAATTTAATAATGACTAATAATATAATAAAAAATAGGTATGAACTATTTAAGTTGATTAAAGAAAAGGAAAGAAAATGGGAAAAATATTTTATATATTAGGAAAAAGTAGCTCCGGTAAGGATACAATTTTTCAGCAAATTAAAAATAATAGGCAATTGAATTTAAAGACAGTTGTCGGATATACAACAAGACCTATGAGAGTGGGCGAAAAAAATGGAGTAGAATATTATTTTGTTTCTCCTCAAAAATTAGAAGAAATGAAAGATAAGGGAAAAATAATTGAGTGCAGAGGCTATAATACTGTACACGGATTATGGAATTATTTTACAGCAGATGATGGACAAATAGATTTGGATAGTGACAATAATTACCTTTATATTGGAACTTTAGAGGCTTATAAAGGAATGAGAAAGTATTATGGAGAAGAAAATGTTATTCCGTTTTACATATATGTTGAACCAGGTGAAAGACTTTCTAGGGCGGTAGAAAGGGAAAGACGTCAGGAAAATCCAAAATATACAGAGTTGTGTCGTAGATTTATTGCCGATGAAGAAGATTTTTCAAGAGAAAAAATATTAGAAGTTGGAATTGATAAAATATATGAAAATGACAAATTATTTGAATGTGTAAATAATATTGAAAATGACATAAAGAAGTATTTATGATATATTTAAT
The DNA here is from genome assembly GCF_003461285.1 of Eubacterium sp. AF17-7. Lineage (NCBI taxonomy): Bacteria > Bacillati > Bacillota > Clostridia > Eubacteriales > Eubacteriaceae > Eubacterium > Eubacterium sp. AF17-7. Next base: position 3,440 of record NZ_QTWU01000020.1, read on the forward strand.
TAGTTAGTGTAAATAGATTATGAGGTTTGTTGTATGGCAAATGGAAAAGTTTTAGGTCAAAATCACATAACTCAACATTTTGAAAATGCAATAAAGATGGGAAAGATTTCTCATGCATATATAATCAATGGAGAAGCTGAGTCAGGTAAAATGGAGTTAGCGCTTCAATTTGCGAAAGCTTTACAGTGTGAGGATAATAACACTGTAGGAAAAACTCCGACAGGAGTTGCTTGTGGAAAATGTAAATCATGTCATCAGACAGATACCGGAAACCAACCGGATATAAGAATTGTGACATACGAGAAAAGTGGTATTGGTGTTGATGAGATAAGAGAACAGATTAACAATGATATTGTGATTAAACCGTATAGCAGTAAACATAAAATTTATATAGTTCCGGATTGTGAAAAAATGACAGAGGCAGCTCAAAATGCACTATTAAAAACTATAGAAGAACCGCCGGAATATGGAATAATTATTTTACTTACTACAAATGCAGATAAATTTTTGCAGACAATTTTATCAAGATGTGTTGTATTAAATATAAGAAGTGTAAAAGAAAGCACAATAAAGAATTATTTAATGAGTGAGTTTGGCATAGGTTCTTATGATGCAAGTGTTGCTGCGGCATTTGCTGAAGGAAATCCGGGAAAAGCTGTTAAACTTGCAACATCAGAAGAGTTTAAAGAACTAAAAAATTCTCTGGTTCAGACATTGATTGCAATGGAACATGGGGGAATAAATGTAATAACTCAGGCAGTAAAGACAGCGGGAGAACTAAAAAAGAATATAGATGAATTTTTTGATCTTATGTATGTGTGGTATAGAGATATGCTTGTGTATAAGGCATGTAAAGATTCAGAAAAGCTGATATTTCAGGATGATTATATGGCTATAGTTAATCAAAGTGAAAAACTAAGCTTTAGAGATATAAATATTATTTTAGAAGAAATAGATAATGCGGAGAAAAGGATTGGGTCAAATGTAAATTTTGATGCAACTTTAGAAGTATTGTTTTTGATTATTAGAGAAAGGATTCAAAAATGACAAAAGTAATCGGAGTAAGATTTAGACAGGCAGGAAGAATCTATAATTTTGCAGTAGGTGATATAGAAGTTGAAAATGGCCAGCATGTAATAGTAGAGACTGCAAGAGGAATAGAATATGGTGAAGTTGTTGGAAAGATAAAGGAAATTAATGAAGAAGAACTTTCAGCACCACTTAAGCCAATTATAAGAGTGGCTACTCCAGAAGATGATGAGAAAGAGTTAGAAAATAAAAAGAAAGAAAAAAAGGCATATAAAATCTGTCTCGAAAAAATAAAGAAACATGGATTGGAAATGAAACTTATTAATACAGAATATACATTTGATAATAATAAAGTTTTATTCTATTTTACAGCAGATGGAAGAATTGATTTTAGAGAGTTAGTTAAAGATTTGGCATCTGTTTTTAAAACAAGAATTGAATTAAGACAGGTTGGAGTTAGAGATGAAACTAAAATGCTTGGAGGAATAGGAGTGTGTGGAAGACCTTTATGTTGTCATACATTTTTACCGGAATTTGCACCGGTTTCAATTAAAATGGCAAAAGAACAAAGTCTTTCATTAAATCCAACGAAGATATCAGGTGTATGTGGACGTTTAATGTGTTGCTTAAAAAATGAGCAGGAAACATATGAATACTTAAATGCGAATCTTCCAAGTGTAGGTGAAAATGTAAAAACATTTGACGGATTACGAGGAGAAGTATACAGTGTAAATGTTCTTAGACAGAAAGTAAAAGTAATTGTAGAAGTAAATGACGAAAAGGAAATCAGAGAATATAATATTAAAGAATTAAAATTCAAGCCTAAGAAAAAGAAAATCAATTTGGCAGCAGATGAAATAAAGGCGCTAAAAGGGCTTGAAGATAAAGAGGAATCAAAATTAGATGATTAATTTAAAACAGGGAGAACGAATTGATGACCTTAATCGGAATGGATATAAAATAATTCAGAGTAAGGACAAGTTTTGTTTTGGAATGGATGCAGTATTATTGTCAGGATTTGCAGACGCTAAATCAGGGGAAAATGTACTAGACTTAGGAACAGGTACAGGAATAATTCCTATTTTAATGGAAGCAAAGACCAACGGAGAGCATTTTACAGGACTTGAGATTCAGCATGAAAGTGCTGAGATGGCTACAAGAAGTGTAGAAATGAATGAACTGCAGGATAAAATTAATATTGTGACAGGTGATATAAAAGAGGCTTCGGGAATTTTCGGCGGAGCCACTTTTCACGTTATTACTACAAATCCGCCATATATGAATGAAAATCATGGATTGAAAAATCCTGAAATGCCTAAGGCGATTGCAAGACATGAAGTTTTGTGCAATTTGGAAGATGTAATAAGAGAATCGGCAAAGATGTTAAAGCCGAAAGGAAGATTTTATATGGTACATAGACCACACAGGCTAGTTGACATAATATCACTAATGCGACAGTATAGAATTGAGCCTAAAAGAATAAGAATGGTTCATCCATTTGCAGATAAGGAAGCAAATATGGTTCTTATTGAAGGATGCCGTGGAGGTAAGTCCATGGTTAAGGTGGAAAAACCATTGATTGTATATAAAGAACAGGGCGTATATACAGATGAGATATATGATATATATGGTTATAATGAAGAAAAATGATTAATGTTTAAGTTGTGAATAGAAAATAAACATGGAGAAAGTCTATGAGTGAAGAAATTAAGCAGGGAAAATTGTATTTATGTGCAACACCAATTGGAAATTTGGAGGATATAACGTACAGAGTTGTAAGAATTTTGAAAGAAGTTGATATAATTGGTGCCGAAGATACAAGAAATAGTGTAAAATTATTAAATCATTTTGAAATAAAGACTCCAATGACAAGTTATCATGAATTTAATAAATATGATAAGGCAAAACAGTTGGTTCAAATGATGCTAAACGGGAAAAACGTAGCAATTATTACGGATGCCGGAACGCCTGGAATATCAGACCCCGGAGAAGAGGTGGTGAGACAGTGCTATGAAGCGGGAATAGAAGTTTCATCTCTTCCGGGAGCAGCAGCTTGCGTGACGGCACTTACAATGTCGGGACAAAAAACAAGAAGATTTTGTTTTGAGGCATTTTTACCTAGTGATAAAAAAGAAAAATCAACTGTGTTAGAAGAGTTGAAAAATGAAACAAGGACAATAGTAATTTATGAAGCACCACACCGCTTGGTAAGAACACTAAAGGAATTAAGAGATGCGTTAGGAAATAGAAGTATTACATTATGCCGCGAACTTACTAAGAAATATGAAGAAGCTGATAAAACAACAATTGATGGTGCAATAGAAAAATATAATGAAAAAGAACCAAAAGGAGAATTTGTTCTTGTAATAGAAGGAAAATCTCAGGAGGAGATTAAGGAAGAAAAAAGAAAACAGTGGGAAGATATGAGTATTGAAGAACATATGGAATATTATGTAAACCAAGGCAATGATAAAAAAGCTGCTATGAAATTGGTAGCAAAAGACAGAGGAGTTTCAAAAAGAGACATTTATAATACATTAATAAAAGAATAAGATGTCTGTTTTTATAAAAAATTATTACGAAATAAATAAAAATATGCTAATTAATAAAACTATTTGAATTAATTAAAAAGAGATATTTAATAGTAATAATAAAGGTAAAAGAATTTAGAAATAATTGTAATCAAAAAATTATAACAATTATGTTGTAATGATTAAATGATTTTGTTATAATTTTATGGTTTAATGAATTATAGTGTCAATTCTTAGAGAGTTTAATGAAAAAGTAAACATGTTAATTTAGTGAAAATGTGCTTTATGATGACATACAGTTAGACAGAAGTTTATGCAGAAATAGGTAGTAGTTTTTGGACAAGAGCATATCAAGTTTGGAAACTATTATTTTTTTGAGACTTAAAATTCTTATAATTTTATTAAATGTTATATAAGTTTATTTTAAAATACAAAAATTATTTACTAATGGAGAAAAAAATGAAACAGAAAATAGGAAGAATAGTAAAAATTATTTGTTTTTGTCTAGTGGCAGTATTAATGGTAAATGCTTTAGAAGGATTATTTAAACCAAAGTGGTTAGAAAATCGTTGGGCATCATCAAAAACAAATAAGAGCTTTTATGAATTGGAAAAAAACAGTACAGAAGTTTTATTCTTTGGAGCAAGCGTTATTGCTGCAACAGCAGATCCGTATCAGTTATATGAAGATTACGGTATTTCTTCATATAATTTAGGTGTTATGTCACAGCCGATGATAGGAACATTTTTTTGGTTCAAAGAGGCATTAGACACACAGGATATTAAAGTAGCAGTTGTCGAAATTAAATCTGCCGGAAAATCATCTGAAAAGGCAGAGGAAAAAGCAAGAAAATCATATGATTATATGAGAATTGGAAAAAACAAACTTCAATATGCAATTGAATACAATAGTGTTCAAAGAGACGAAGATGAAGTAAAACCGGATTTATTTTCATATTTATTCCCATTATCTTTATATCATTCAAGATGGTCAGAATTAAATTATGATGATTATGATTTCTTCTTAGGAAATAACAAAAGTTATACTAGAGGCTTTTCAGTATTATCAACACAATTTAAGGATATGAATACTTATATTGAAGAGGATGCACAAAAAGGCTTATATGATGGATTTGAAGTAGAGTCAGATAAAATTGAAAGTCCAAATGAAGTTAATGCTAAGTATGTGAGAAGAATAATTGAATTAGCTAAAGAAAGAAATGTTAAGTTATTATTCGTAAAGAGTCCTGACACAGGCTGGAAAGAAAAACAGCATAATTATATTCAAAAAATTGCGGATGAAAATGATATTCCGTTTATAGATATGAATCTTAAGAGCGTTAGAAAAGAACTTGATTTTAATTATAAAACAGATTTAGCTGATGCAATTCATTTAAATATAAAGGGAGCAAAAAAGACTTCAGAATTTTTGGGAAAATATTTAACTGAAAATTATGATCTTACTGATTACAGAGAAGGAAATAATAGCGTTAAGAAGAGTTTTGAAAAATATAAAAAATATTATGAAGCATCTATAAAAGAAGGTGAATTAAGTTTCCCGACAACTTTAGATGAATATTTAAAAGAAGTACAGGATAAGAGTAATGGAAATTATGAAGTCATTTTAGCAGCAGGTTCAAATGTTAATAATATTAAATTTACTGATGAACAGAAGAACACTCTTATAAATATGGGTGTTAGTAAAAAGATATTTGAAGATAGCGAATTTGGTACAAATATAGTAAGTGTTACAAATGATGGTAAGACATACAATGAAGTGGCTAAGCAGAGTGAAGACAGTGCAGTAAGTGTTTCATTAGGTGGAACATTTAGTGATGGAACAGACTATCTTGTGAAAGCTGATGCAACAGGAAGCACACTAAAGTTAAATGACAATGAATGTACAAGTTTAACATCTTATGGTTTTAATATTATAGTATACGATAAGCAACTAAAAAGAGTTGTAAGCACAGTTTATTTGTATTCAAATAATGGTGAAACTACATTGAACAGAGGAGAGTAGCTAAAATGGGCTTTAATACACTATCTTTTATCCCATTTCTATTAATAGTAATTTTATTGTATTTTACAGTTTTTAGAAAATGTCAGTGGATATTTTTATTAATTGCAAGTATTGCATTTTATTTATTTGCAGGACCTAAATATATTGTTTTTATAATTATTTCATCGCTAAGCACATATTTTTTCGCAAGAAAAATTCAGAAAATGCATGATGCTGAGGATAAAATTTTAAAGGAACGTGAATTCTCTTCAAAAGATGCAAAGAAGGCTTTTAAGAAAAGACGTACAAAACAAAGAAGAAGAGTCCTCGTAGTTGATTTTATTATTAATTTAGGATTGTTATGTGTAATTAAATATACAGATTTTATTTTATCAGGTGTATCCACAATCCTTTCAAAATTTGGAATGGATTGGAGTAAAGAGTTTAATTTCATACTTCCACTTGGAATATCTTTTTATACATTTATGCTTGTTGGATATATACTTGATGTTTATTGGAAGAGATATAGAGCAGAAACAAATTATTTTAAACTTGCCTTATTCTCAATGTATTTCCCTCATATTGTGCAGGGACCAATTGGAAGATATAACAGGTTAGCACCACAGTTTTTTGCAGATCATCCATTTGATTACAACAGAGTAACTAAAGGATTTCAATTAATCTTATGGGGTTACTTTGAAAAAATGGTAATATCTGACAGAATACAGGCATTTACAAATGGAGTATTAGCAAATTGGCAGCAGCTTACAGGTTTTCCACTTTTACTTGGAATATCATTATTCTCAATTCAGTTATATTTAGACTGGATGGGATGTATGGATATTGCCCATGGTGTTTCTGAAATATTTGGAATTAATCTTGATAGAAACTTCTGGCATCCGTTCTTCTCAAAGAATATGCCTGAGTTCTGGAGAAGATGGCATATTTCACTTGGTGCATGGTTCAAAGATTATTTATTGTATCAGGTTTCAATGTCAGGATTATGTAAGAAAATTAATAAATTCACAAGAAGAAAATGGGGAAACCAGGCTTCAAGAGCATTTTCAGCAGTTATACCGGCAGCAGTTGTATGGATTGTTACAGGTGTTTGGCATGGTGCCGCAAGTTGCTTTGTGCTTTGGGGCGTATACCATGGAATTTTAATTATAACAAGTTCGTTATTTGAAATTCCAATACAGAAACTGTGTAAATTCCTTCATATTGATACAGAATGCTTTAGTTTTAATTTATTTAGAATGATTAGAACATTTATGCTTTCGACAATAGGTAGAATTTTCTTTGCAGTTTCAGCAGGATTTACAACAATGATTGAATTTACAAAGAGAATGTTTGACTTTAGACAGTTTGGACTTCACACTCTTTGGGATGAAAGTTTATTCTCATACGGATTAGACAGACATGGATTTACATTAGCTATGCTTTTAGTTGTATTAGTATGGTGTGTAAGTATGTTACAGGAAAAATTCGATAAAGATAATAAGACAGTCAGAGATGTAATTGCAGAACAGAATATTGTTTTCAGATGGGTTTTATATTTAGGACTTATTGCGGGAATTCTTATTTTTGGAATGTACGGTTCAGGATATGATGCCGGCGCATTCTTCTATGGTAAATTCTAATCTGAAAATATAATGATGTCCGGAGTAAAGACGGTATGATAATTATTTTGTATAAATACAGAATAATTTTAGTCTTATAACTCCGGCATCTATAAATTTAGTAACATATGTTGAAGAGATAGTTTTAGGAGGATTTCATGAGTTACAATTCAATTTTGGAAGCGATAAAAACTAATTCAGAAATTAATCCCGGCAAATTATGTGTGGGAGACAAAAAGAATAAGGCAACATACGGGCAGTTTTGGAAAATGATAAATAAGGGAGCTGCTTATTTGGAAAAGAATGGTGTAAAAAAAGGTGACGTTGTAGTTTTAAGAGGCGCACAAAAGGTTGAATATTTATTTTCAATATTTTCAATTCAGCTTCTTGGAGCGATTGCATGCCCATTAGAAAAAGCTGTAAAAGAGGACAGAATTCTTGAAATTATGAATTTTGTAGAAACAAAGTATTTTCTTGATACTAAGAAATTAAAGGATACTTCTGCAGAATGCATTAGTTTAAAGGAAATGTTTAAAGAGGCAATGAATGATGAAACTGAATGTGATGTAAACAAGTATGAATTGCCTAAATCAGATGATTTATCAGAAATTTTGTTTACTACAGGTACTACAGGTAAGTCAAAAGGAATTAAGATAATCTGCAAAAACAATATAGCAATAGCGCAGAATGTAAGTGAAGCTATAGGAATAACTTCAGATGATGTTGAAATGGTTACAGCACCGTTAAATCATTCTATGGGACTTAGAAGAACATATTCCGTTTTTTATAAAGGTGGAACAGTTATAATGACTGACGGAGTAAAATTTGTTGAGGATTTCTTCAAATTATTGGACTTATACCATGTAACAGGACTCACATTTGCTCCTGCAATTCTTGAACAGTTATTGAAATTTGCAAAGGATAGATTTGGAACATATAGCGAACAGATTCATTATATACAGTTAGGTTCAGCACCTTTATCTGAAAAAGCAAAAGAAACATTAAAAGAAATGTTCCCAAATACAAAATTATTTAATATTTACGGCGCAACAGAATCTGGTTGTACTGTTAGTCTTGAATTTAGCAAATACGGAGATAAAAAAGGAAGTATTGGAATTCCAAACGTAAATGCAAATATAATTTTTGTAGATGACAATAGAAATATAGTTAATGCATCAGCAGAAAACCCGGGAAATCTTGCATTTAAGGGTGCAATGAACATGCCTGGTTATTTAAAAGAACCTGAAATTACTAAAGAGGTTTTAGACGATGAAGGTACTTTATATACAAACGATTTAGGTTATATGGGAGAAGACGGATTTGTATATTTACTTGGAAGAAAAGGCGATGTAATAAATATGGGTGGAATTAAGATTGCACCTTCAGAAATAGAAGAAGTTGTTGCACAGAACGAAATGATAAAAGAATGTGCATGTATTCCTATACCTGATGAAATTACAGGAGAAGCTCCTAAATTATTTATAGTTATAAATGAAGGATATGAATATGATGAAAAAGCATTACATAAATTTATGACTGATAAATTAGAAGCGATAAGAGTTCCAAAAGTTGTTCAGGTAATAGATGAACTCCCAAGAACTTTTAATGGAAAAGTAATTAAACGTAAATTAAAAGAAATGTAACTTATAAATAGAAAATCACAGTGATTTTAAGAGTATTTTGAGATGAGGAATTAAAATGACAAAGACAAAACAGCGTATTTATTTATTAATAGGACCGTTATTATTTGTTTTATGTTGTTTAGCAATACCGGAGAGTGCATTTCCGGCTTTAGCTGAAAGAGCAGCAATAGGAACGGTTGCATGGATGGCATTTTGGTGGGTAACAGCGCCTATCGATTATGCAGTAACAGCATTTTTACCAATAGCAATTAACGCTATTGTCACTATGTGCGATATGTCTGCAGTAATATCAAATTATGCATCTGAGACAATTTTATTATTACTTGGAGCATCAATATTGACTGTATCTTGGGAAGAAACAGGACTTGATAAAAGAATTGCAGCATCATTACTTGGATTAATTGGTGATAACTTAAGAATTCAGTTAATTTTCTGGTTTATGTTATCTACAGTATTATCTGCAATTTTACCAAATGCAGTAGTATGTGCAACAATTACACCTATTGCAGTTTCGATGTTAAAGTACATAGGTGAGGGTGATATTGAACATAGTAGAATTGGTTCAAAATTATTATTATACATAGCTTACGGTGCAGGACTTGGAGGATTGACATCACCACTTGGTGGAGCAATGAATCTTGTAACTGTTGATTATTTACAGCAGCTTACAGGAAAAGAATACATGTATATTTCATGGGTAATCCGTTTCTTACCAATTATGATTACATTACTTGTTATTAACATTGTTTTCATGATTAGGGATGTTAAAAAATCAGAAAGCCTTGGTGGATCAAAAGAATATTTTAGAAATGAATATAAAAAATTCCCACCAATGAGCATAGAAGAGAAGATTTCTCTTGGATTATTTGCAGTAGCAACAATACTTGCATTCACAAGACAGTTCTATCAGACATTATTACCGGGATTAAAACCGGCATATGTATTTATTATTTGTGCAATTTTATCATTCTTAATAACACGTTCTGATGGAGAAAGACTTATGCTCTGGAAATCAGTTCAGACAAAAATTATTTGGGAAATGATTTACATTTTTGCAGGTGGTCTTGCAGTAGGAACATTAATAAATGAATCAGGTGCAGCAGAAAGAATTGGTGAATTGGTTTCAGGAATGGGACTTACAGGTGGAGTTACAACAGTATTTGTAATTATAACAGTAACTTTACTTATGTCTGATGTAACATCAAATACAGCAACTGCAGCAGTTGCAATACCTATAGTTATATCTATAGTAAAGGGAATGAATTTAAATCCAATACCTTACGTTTACATTGCATCAGTAGGAGTAAATTTATCTTATATGTTACCAACATCAATCAGAGCAATACCTGTTGGATATGGTTTACAGCCAAAGTATATGCTTAAAGAGGGTTGGAAAATGACAGTAATCATTATAATAGCAATGACAATAGTATGCTCATTATTGTTAAAATATTGGCCGGCATTTAGTACAACGTAAATATTTACAGATTAACTTAAGATGGAAACTAAATTAATGAAGTTTATATTTAATAATGTTTCCAATAACTAGTCGCCGACTAGATAGAGAGGCAATACATGTTAGACGAGGAGCAACGAAATGAAAACCAGATTTAGAAAATATAGTAAAATATTGTTCGGTGTAATTATGATGTTATATTTTGTGGCAGTAAGTAATAACGTATACGCCGATGATGTTCAATTTACACAGAAAACATATAAAATATTGTTTGTAGGAAACAGTCATACATATTACAATGATATGCCAAAAATGTTTAAAGGACTTTGTGATGCAGATAAAATAAATTGTGAAGTTACATCTATTACATCAGCAGGATATAAACTTAGCCAGTTTGCAGATAAGACTAACATGTATGGAAGTCAGGTTTATCAGGCATTAACAAATAATACATGGGATTATGTAGTATTACAGGAAAACAGGGCAGTTTTAGTAGAAAAAGAAGAAGAGGCAGAAGTAGCAGTTAATACTCTATATACTTTAATACATAATGCCGGAGCAAAAATGGTTATATATGCAACACAGCCAAATAATATTGGAAGTACTTTTAAAGTTAATTCAATGTCATTATTTTTGAGCGACTTTCAGATTGAACAGATTTTAACAAGAAATAACTTTAAAATATCTGATGAATATGATGGACTTGTTGCAGCATCAGGAACTAACTTCATGAGAGTAATGCAGGATTATCCTAAAATTACAATGTATAAAACAGATAATCTTCATCCATCAGTAACAGGAAGTTATTTGGCAGCATGTACTATTTACAATACAATATTTGACAGAAGTCCATATGGAAATAAATATTTACCAAATAGTGAATATGATAAAGATAATTTAATATCAAAAGTTTCAATGGAAAATGCCCTTATAATGCAGAAAATTGCAGACAGCAGATTAAAAGTAGATAGTTATTATACAACCGTAAGTAAGGGACAAAATTCTAAATTGACAGCAACATTTACATCAACTCAGACAGATGAATCAGAGACTACAGAAGATACTACTAAAAAAACAGAAGATGTAACAAAAACCTCAGATGAAAAAGAGACAACAGTTACTGATAAGAAAGATACTACACCAACATATACAAATAAAATAATGTGGGATGCTGTTGATGCAAACAGTATTTCAATCAACAGAATTACAGGTGAATTTACTGCATTAAAGGCCGGAAAATATCAGGTAATGTCAACAACAGACAGCGGTTTAATATGCTATTCAACAATTGATGTAAAACAGCCATCAACAGCTTTTAACATTAATGAAAGCAAGATTTTAAAAGTTGTAAAGGGATATGTAGGAAAATATACTACTACGATAGCACCTGATGATACAACAGATACAATTACATGGAAGAGTAATTATCCGGATATAGTTTCTGTTGATGCACAGGGAAATATACAGGCCAAAAAAGTAGGCATAGCAAAAATAACTGCTGTAACTACAAGCGGAATTAAGTCAGAACGTTATGTGCGTGTAAAGTTAAAGACACCAGGTAATGTTAAGCTGACAAAAAAGGTAAAAAAAGTTAAGAAAAAGAAAGTATATCGTGTAAATGTAAAATGGAGTAAAAATAAAAATGCCACTAAATATTATGTATTCCGTAAAATGGAAGGCAAAAAGGTATTTAAAAGAGTCGCAACAACTACTCAGGCAAAATACATAGATAAAAATATTAAGAAAAATAAAACTTATTCTTACAAAATACAGGCAATATATTCAAATAGCAAACTTAATAGTGATAAAACAGCAGAGCATAGTATAAAAGTAAAATAATAAAGTTTTAAGAATATTTGCAAATTATAAAAATTAATTATAAAGACCTCTAAAATGTGCAGATTATATACAAAAATCTGTTATTTTAGAGGCTTTTTATGCCCAAAAAATTTAGCAAATATAAATTAAAAAAATATTTAATAAAAATAGTTTGTTGGAAATTTTGTTGACAAATAAAAAACAGGTGACTATACTTTAAGCAGAAATTAAATAGAAATTCTTCGGGGCAGGGTGATATGCATAACGCATAAATTCCCAACCGACGGTAAGTGTACAGAGCGTAAAGATGCACGAGTCCGTGACCTGCGAAAGCAGCTGATTTGGTGAGAATCCAAAACCGACAGTATAGTCTGGATGGGAGAAGAATAGATGATGTAATTAATCTTCATCAGTAATAAGGATTTAATCTGATTATAGATGGTTATCCGGTTAGATGTTTGTATGATTTACACAACAATTAATTATATAAATACAACTGATGATAATTTGCTAAAAACCATACGCGAATAGGAATTAGCGATGAATAGATTAATAGACATTTTGTATTTGTGCGAAAGCCCCTTTGAATGAAAGGAGGCTTTTTTTTGAACCCAAAATACATGAAAAGAGCAATTGAATTAGCAAAAAAAGGTATAGGTTATACAAATCCAAATCCTATTGTAGGATGTGTTGTGGTTAAGAATGACAAAATTATTGCGGAGGGTTATCACAAAAAAATAGGTGGATTTCACGCAGAACGAAATGCACTTACAAATTGCAAAGAAGATACAACAGGAGCAGAACTTTATGTAACGCTTGAACCGTGTTGTCATTATGGAAAAACACCACCATGTACGGAAATTATTATAGAAAAAAAGATAAAAAAAGTTTATGTGGGGAGTATGGATCCTAATAAACTTGTAGAAGGAAAGGGCGTGAAGATTTTAAAAGAACACGGAATTGAAGTTAAGTGTGGAATTTTAAAAGATGAATGTGACAAGTTAAACGAAGTATTTTTTCATTATATTACAAATAAAACACCTTATGTTGTAATGAAATATGCGATGACGATGGATGGAAAAATAGCGTGTGAAAATGGTGATTCAAAATGGGTTACAGGTGAAAAGGCAAGAGAAACCGTTCAAAATATGCGAAAAAAGTATATGGGAATAATGGTTGGAATTAATACTGTATTAGAAGATAATCCAATGTTAAATTGCAGAATAGAAGAAAATGTTAATCCAATAAGAATTATATGTGATTCAAATTTAAAAATACCATTTGAAAGTAATATTGTTAATACTGCTAATAAGATACAAACAATAGTTGTTTGCACAAATGAGGCTGATACAGATAAACAAAAATATTTAGAAGAATGTGGGGTTGAAGTCGTAAGGCAGAAAAGGAAAGGAAGAGTTGTTTTATCCGATCTTATGAAAATATTAGGGGAGAAAGGAATTGACAGCATATTGCTTGAAGGTGGTGGAACACTTAACGCGCAGGCATTAAAAGAAAATATTGTAAATAAAATCTGTTGTTTTATAGCACCTAAAATTGTAGGTGGAGCTGATGCTAAATCACCAATTGAAGGAAAAGGCGTAGAAAAAATGATGGAAGCTTACAACATAGAAAATATGGAAATTCAAAAATTAGGAAACGATATTATGTTAACCGGATATTTGAAAAGAGGTAGTCAATGTTTACAGGAATTATAGAGGAAACCGGTCAGATAGAATACGTTAACAGCAATAGTGAGAAATATCAGATTGGAATTAAATGTGAAAAGGTTTTAGAAAAAACAGTAGTTGGAGACAGCATAGCAGTTAACGGCATTTGCCTTACAGTCACAAAAATGTGGAAAAATGGATTTGAAGCGGATGTGATGTCAGAAACGTTAAAAAGAACCGGTTTAAATGGAAGCAAAAAAGGTACATGTGTAAATCTTGAAAGAGCTATGGCAGCAGATGGACGATTTGGAGGACACATCGTTAGTGGTCATATAGATGGAACCGGGATAATAGGAAGTATACGTGAAGATAAAAATGCAGTATGGTATGAAATTTTGACAGATAATGAAATTATAAAATATGTGGTTGAAAAAGGATCAATATCAATTGATGGAATAAGTCTTACAGTCGCTTATGTTGATAAAAAAGGATTTAAAGTATCCACAATACCACACACAAGGATAAGCACAAATTTAAAATACAGAAATGTTGGAGATACAGTAAATCTTGAGTGTGACATTATAGGAAAATATGTAGAAAAGTTATTGAATTTTTCTAACAATAATGAGCAAAAGAAGTCAAAAATTACAGAAAGCTATTTGATAGAAAATGGATTTTAAAGAAAGAAGGAATATAAAATGAGTAAAACAATAGGAACAATAGAAGAAGCAATTAAGGATATAAAAGAAGGAAAAGTTATTTTAGTAATAGATGATCCTGATAGAGAAAATGAGGGGGATTTGGTATGTGCAGCAGAATTTGCAACAACTGAAAATGTAAATTTTATGGCAAGTTATGCAAAAGGACTTATTTGCATGCCTATGGAAGAAGAACTTTGTGAAAAACTTGATTTGGAACAAATGGTAAAAGTAAATACTGATAATCATTGTACAGCGTTTACCGTTTCGATTGACCATGTATCAACCACGACAGGAATATCAGCGGTTGAAAGAGGTATTACGGCAAGAGCAATTGTAGATGATAATGCAAAACCTGAAGATTTTAGAAGACCGGGCCATATGTTTCCACTTAAAGCAAAAAAAGCAGGAGTATTAGAAAGAACAGGTCATACAGAAGCTACAGTTGACATTGTAAAATTAGCAGGACTTAAACCTTGTGGATTATGCTGTGAAATAATGAGAGAAGATGGAACAATGATGAGAACAACAGAACTTCTTGAATTTGCACAGGAACATAATCTTACGGTAATTACAATTGCTGATTTGGTTAAATACAGAATGGAAAGAGACAGTTCAGTAAAAAGAGAAGCAGTTGCAAAGATGCCAACGAAATATGGAAATTTTAATATCGTGGGTTATCAAAATAAAACAACAGGGGAACATCATGTTGCATTAACTATGGGAGATGTAGGAAATGGAGAGCCTGTTCTTTGCAGAGTACATTCGGAATGTCTTACAGGAGATGTATTTGGTTCTAAAAGATGCGATTGTGGACAACAGCTTGAGAAAGCAATGGAGATGGTTGCAAAAGAGGGAAGAGGAATAATACTTTACTTAAGACAGGAAGGAAGAGGAATAGGATTAATAAATAAACTTAAGGCATATGAGCTTCAGGAACAGGGACTAGATACAGTAGATGCAAATCTAAAACTAGGATTTCCGGCAGATATGAGAAGCTATGGAATGGGAGCACAGATTTTGGCAGACCTTGGAGCAAAAAAACTAAGAATTATGACAAATAATCCGGCAAAAATTACAGGCTTGTCAGGATATGGAATAGAAATAGTTGAAAGAGTTCCGATACAGATAGAAGCACAAAAATATGATGAATATTATTTGAGAACAAAGCAGTTAAGAATGGCACATATGACAACTTACTAAGATTATTTGCTGAACCCGATTTCTTAAATTTAACGAAATAACGCTCGCGCTGCTTGTCGCTCGTAGCGGTTCTAAAGTTTTAGCACACAGCCTGACTTTGTAACTTACAGTTTCAAGTCAGGCTATGCACCAAAGCTTTGAACCGACGGCCACAAATGCTATTTCTTTTAAATTTAAGAAATCTGGTATAAGCAATTTAGTGTTAAGTGTAATAATGTCAGAACTTATAATTTAAACCATACTTAAAAAAACTGACATCAAAATATATTATACAAGAGGAGATTTAAAATGAGAACTTTAGAAGGAAAATTAGTAGCAGAAGGATTAAAAATTGGTATTGTAGCAGCAAGATTTAATGAGTTTATTGTAAATAAACTTGTAAGCGGTGCAGAAGATGCATGCGTGCGACATGGAGTTAATGATGACGATATTACATTAGCGTGGGTTCCGGGTGCATTTGAAATTCCTATAGTAGCAAAGAAAATGGCTCAGTCAGGAAAATATGATGCCATTTTATGCTTAGGAGCAGTAATTAAAGGCTCGACAGATCATTATGATTATGTATGTGCAGAGGTAAGCAAAGGAATTGCAATGGTAGGAATGGAAACAGGAGTGCCTACAATGTTTGGAGTATTAACAACAGACAACATTGAACAGGCAATAGAAAGAGCAGGAACAAAAGCAGGAAATAAAGGATTTGATGTTGCATGCTCAGCAATTGAAATGGCAAATTTAAATCGCATGCTATAAATTATGTAATTATTATGTCTGACTTGCGTAAAATATAATAATTCATTTAATAATAAAAGGAAAAATTAAGTGCTAAATTATATTTGGGCAGGAATGATTATATTGTCAGTGCTTTATGGAATGGCAACAGGCAGGATGGAACAGGTAGGAAATGGAGCAATAGAATCCACAAAAGAGGCTGTGAGTATGTGCATTACAATGCTTGGAATTATGAGCATGTGGATGGGATTTATGAACGTGGCTTCTAAAAGTGGAATGATAAAAAAACTGGAAAAAATACTTGAACCGATTATTATGTGGCTGTTTCCGGGTCTGCCTCATAACCATAATGCAAGAGAACCGATAGTAACTAATATAATTGCAAATATATTAGGCTTGGGATGGGCGGCAACACCGGCAGGACTAAAAGCAATGGAGGCATTAGCAGAAAATCCATTAGAACAGAGTGGATACGTATTAAGTGAAAATAAATCAGAGATAAAGAGGCAAAGAAAAAGAAAGTGTACATTTCCAAAGCATATTGCAACTGATGAAATGTGCACTTTTTTAGTATTAAATATTTCTTCACTTCAAATTATTCCTGTAAACATTATTGCGTATAGAAGCCAATATGGTGCAGTAAATCCGTCAGCAGTTGTGCTTCCGGCAATTATTGCAACAAGTTTCAGCACAGGAGCAGGGATATTGTGGTGTAAAATAATGAGTAGAGAGTAATGTCAATCGTTTGACATAACTAATTGATTATTATAAAATTAGTTGATTAATTATACATGGAGGAAATGACAATGAGAAATACAGTAAAAAAAGCAATGGCGATAGCAATTGCAGTCTCAATGACAACAAGTATTGCAACAGTAGGTTATAACAAGATTCAGGCACAGGAAACAAATAAAACAGTAACTTTTTCAGTAGAAAAGTTTACAATTGGACAGGGTTATGTAGTTGAGCCTGTAAGCGTTGAAGTTAGTGACGATATGACAATATCTGATGTATTTGAGAAAGTAATGAATGAAAAAGAGATTAAATATACAGGTTCAAAAAACTATGGATATTTATATTTGCAAAGCATAGAGAATGCTGATACAGGAATTATTGACATACCGGAAGAAATAGCAAAAATGCCTTCTTATGAAAGTTCATATGAGTATGAAGGAGAAACTTATACAACATCATATTCAGCTCCGTCAAATGAAAAAAATGATGGTAATACACAGCCAAACAATGGTTTAGGAGAATATTCATATAATAGTATGGCTGGATGGATGATTTCTGTAAACGGAGATAATGATAATGGAAATCTTACACCGGCAGATATTGTAAAAGATGGTGATGTAATCAGATATCAGTTTTCAGTATATGGATGGGGAGCAGATGTTGGATTAAGCAATTATGCAGGAATGGAACCATTAAAGGTTGCCGATAAAACAACTCTGACAAAAGAATTAGCAAAAATTAATGGAAATAAAGCATTATGGATGAATAATGAAAATGTTAAAATTGCGTATAAAAATGCAATTAAAGTTGCAACAAAATTGATGGCAACTCAGGATGAAGTTGATGAGGTGATTGCAGAATTAAAGAAAGCTGAAAACGAAACAACTACAGCACAGGATGCAACAACAGTACAACCTACGACAACAATTCAGCCTACAACAGCAGAAACAACAGTGCAGGCTACAACAACAGAAATACAGACATTAGGAAAAGCAACTGTAAACTCAGTAAAGAAAGTAAAAGCAGGAAAAGCAAAAATTTCAATTAAGAAAATTGCAGGTGCAGAAGGATATCAGTACAAATACTCTTCAACAAAGAATTTCAAAAAAGGAACAGTAATTGTAAAGACTACTAAAAAGAATGTTTTAATAACAAAGAAATTTAAGAAAAATCAGAAATGCTACGTTAAAGTAAGAGCTTACAAAACAGTAAATAAAGTAAGGGTTTATGGAAAATGGAGCAAAGTTAAATCAGTAAAAATTAAGTAATAAATATTTATATTAAACAAGAGGAAACACATGAAAAAATTATTAGCAACAATTGCAATATTCTTTATGTGTGTCTCAACTTCAGTTATGGGAAGTCAGACACCGTCAAAGGATGATATAGAAAACACAATAAATAAAATTTCATATTATCAGATGAATACGGTAAAGAATCCGACGTATGGAAGCGTAGGCGGAGAATGGACGGTGTTTGGACTTGCCAGATGTGGAAATATTAATGATGAATATATAGAAAAATATGTAAGCAATGTATCAAAAGCAGTTACAGAGAACAAAGGAATTTTATCAACAAGAAAATATACTGAATATGCAAGAACAATTATTGCATTAACTGCAATTCAAAAAAATCCTCAGAATTTTTCAGGATATAATTTATTGCAACCTCTCGCAACATTTGAAAATATAATGATACAAGGTGTAAATGGAGCTGCTTACACACTTATGGCTTTTGATTGTGGCAATTATGAAATTCCGGACGCAACGACAGGAAAACAGACAACAAGAAATAAGTTAATTGATTTCTTAGTAAAACAACAACTGAACAATGGCGGATGGAATTATATGGGAACAGAAGCAGATGTTGATGTGACTGCCATGGTTATTCAGGCACTTGCTCCATACTATAATGAAAAACAAAATGTAAAAGAAAGCATTGATAAAGGACTTGCAATTCTTAGCACTTTACAGAAATCTGATGGTGCATATGGAAATACAAGTGACTCAAACTGTGAAAGTACAGCACAGGTTTTAACTGCATTATCTGAAATGAGAATAAAAATTGATGATAGCAGATTTGTGAAAAACGGCAAAACCGTATATGACGGTTTAATGACATTTTATAAAGATAATGGTGCTTTTTGCCATACGAAGGGAAAAGGCGCAAATCAAATGTCTACAGACCAGGCAATGTATGCAATAACAGCTTATTACAGAAGTATATCAGGAATGAACAGACTCTATGATATGAGTGATGGAATTATTAAAATAGAAAATACAAAGGTAGAAACAACTAAGGCAGATAATAAAGAAGAAATAAAAAGTAGTGCGTCTGATAAAAATAAGAATGATGCAAATAACAACGATAAAAACAATTCTACAAGTAAGAACACAAAAAAGAATGCATTATCAAATTCAAAAAATAATAGTAAATCAAATGGAAATACGTTAAATAATAGCGATGATACCGACAATAGAGAAAATAATGAATCTAAGAATAGAAAAGATAACAATGTAGAAACGGAAGAAAATACTAATACTACAGATAACTTAGAAAATGCTACAGATGTTTTAGAAAATAATGATGAAGAAAATAAGATAGCTACAGACAATAATAAAGAAGAAACAGAAAATAAAAATTCAGTTAATAATAAAGAAAATGTTACTAAAGAAACAAAACACAAAAATAGAAGACCTTATATTATACTTATTTTTGGAATATGTTGTGGTATAGCCGGGAAATTTGGATTTGATGTTTATAAATATAAGAAGAAAAGAGTGACAAATAAAGATGAACAAAACTAATTTGAGAAAATTAAGCATATGTATAATTACAATACTTATGACATTTTCCTTGTGGGGCTGTGGAAATAGTAAAAGTGTAAAATCTGAAAAGGCAACACAAAAATGTACTTTGTATGTGACTTGTATAAATGCAATAAATAGTAACAAATTACAGGATAATATACGAAAAGCACAACCAAAAGATGGCGTGATATATGAGACAAAGGAAGTTAAATTTACAGAAGGGGAATCCTGCTTTGATATTTTAGAGAGAGAATTGAAAAATGAAGGAATACTGATTGAAAGTAGCATAACGCCGGCAACAAAAAGCGTATATATAGAAGGAATTAATAATTTATACGAATTTGACTGTGGAAAACAGTCAGGTTGGATGTATACTGTAAATGGAGATGTACCAAATGTAAGTTGCAGTGAGTACAAGATTAAAGAAAATGATGAAATAAAATTTCAATATACATGTAATTTAGGAGAGGATATAGAAAAGAAATGAGAGAAGAATTCGGAAGATTTCACCCGGTAGTAAATATATTATTTTACGCATTTATATTGGGAATTACTATGTTTGTGAATCATCCGATTATGATATTCATTTCTTTTTTATTTGCCACGGTTTATTTTGTAATTGTATACAAAAACAAAAAAATAAAAAAGTTAACAGGGTTATTAGGCTTGTTTATTTTTGCAGGGCTGATAAACCCTCTTTTTTCTCATAGAGGAATGACGGTGCTATTCTTTTTGCCAACAGGAAATGCAGTCACTTTGGAATCTATTATATATGGAATGTTTGCAGCAGGAATTTTAGTTACGGTAATGATTTGGATTTTTACATTTCAAAAAATAGTAACGGAAGATAAAATTATAGCTGTATTTGGGAAGATAGTACCTACGCTTGCTTTAATTTTTTCAATGGTATTAAAATTTGTACCGGCATTTGTGGCTCATGCAAAAGAAACTTCGGATGTAAATAGAGTTATGGCAATTGCAAATGGAAGTGATATTAACAAAATGAATTTTATTCGAAAAGTAAAAATGCAGGTGAAAAATTTCTCAATTACAGCAACATGGGCATTGGAAAATTCAGTGGATACGGCTGATTCGATGGCATCAAGAGGCTACGGAGTAAAGAGAAGGACAAATTTTAATAATTATAAATTAACATTAAGGGACATAATCGCCTTGATATGGATTATATTTTTGGGCGGAATTGTAGTTTTAGGGTGTATATTTGGATGTGTCAAAACACACTACTATCCGATGTTCTATATAGAAGAAAATAAGTACGCAACGTTGGTTTACATAACATATTCAGCACTTTGCGCAACACCAATTTTAATAAATATTATGGAGGAGATAAGATGGCTCAGATTGAAATCAAAAATTTAACATTTAAATATGCTATGGCAGATTCTTCATGTTTAAAAAATGTTTCATTAAATATAGAAAATGGTGATTTTGTTGTTGTATGTGGAAAATCAGGCTGTGGAAAGACGACATTGCTCAGATGTTTAAAAAGTGTACTTACTCCAAATGGAGACAAAGCTGGGGAAGTCTTATTTGAAAATAAAAAAATTGAAGAAGTTGATGAAAGAACTCAGGCAATGAAAATTGGATTTGTAATGCAGAATCCTCAACAGCAGATTGTAACGGACAAAGTATGGCATGAGCTTGCATTTGGTTTGGAAAACATGGGAATGGCAAGAGAAGAAATAGGGGCAAGAATTGGCGAGACAGCAGAATATTTTGGAATAGCAAAATTATATGAAAGGACGACAAACAGCCTTTCAGGCGGACAAAAACAGTTACTTAATCTGGCGGCAGTTATGACAATGCAGCCTAAAGTAATAATTTTAGACGAACCTACAGCTCAGTTAGACCCTATAGCGGCAGAAAAATTTATTCAGATGTTACATAAAATAAATGATGAACTTGGAACTACGGTTATTATTTCTGAACATAGATTAGACCAGTTGTTACCTGTTTGCAGTAAAGCCGTAGTTATGAAAAATGGAGAAATTTTAGCTGATGACAATAGTTATAAAGTCGCAGATAAACTTTATAATACAGAAGAATTTCAATTTATGCCCATACCGGCTCAAATTTATAAAGAGATTGGAGAATTATCTGAAAATATTCCACTTACAGTAGGTCAGGGAAGAAAATGGATTGAGAATTATGTAAACCAAAATCAGATAATAAAAGAAAATATAGCAAAACAAAATAGATTAATCAACTTAGAGTATGAGAATAAAGATAAAAATAAATCTGCGAAAGACATTGCAATCAGTGGAAAAAACATATGGTTCAGATATGAACGTGATAGAGCAGATATAATTAAGGGGATTAGTGTTAATATAGAAAATGAGCAGATTTACTGCATATTAGGAGGAAACGGTGCAGGAAAATCAACATTAATCAAAATATTGTGTGGAATATTGAAGCAATATAGAGGAAAAGTAAAAATAAATGGCAAAATTGTGTACATGCCACAGAATGTCCAGACAATGTTCCTTCATGACACGGTTATAGATGAGGTTGATGGAAATAAAGATATTTTAACAAAACTAAATCTGGATAAATATGAAAAAACACATCCATATGATTTGAGTGGAGGCGAGCAGCAAAAGCTTGCAATGGCAAAGGTGTTGTTGTGTAATCCTGATATTTTACTTTTAGATGAACCAACAAAAGGAATTGATGTAATTTATAAAAAAGAAATGGGAAAAATAATTCTTGATTTAAAAAAACAGGGAAAGACGATTGTAATAGTAAGTCATGACGTGGAATTTTGTGCAGAATATGGAGACAGATGTGCTATGTTTTTCCAAGGAAAAATTATTTCAGAAAGCAGTATAAGAGAAATGATTTGCACAAACAGATTTTACACAACAGTTTCTCATAAAATGGCAGGAGAATTAATTGAAAAAGCAATTACAAAGGAGGAAGTGGTATGGTCAATGACAGCCGGTTCTATTACGGAGTAGGTTTATTAATTATACTTATTTCATTTGTTGTATTTGCGTTAGGATTTGAAAAAAGAAAACCGAGGGCAAGAGAAATAGTAATGCTTGTGTGCATGATTAGTTTTGCAGTTATCGGAAGAGTTATTTTTTACATGACTCCACAGGTAAAACCTTGCGCTGCAATTATAATTATTACAGGAATTGCATTAGGTAAGAAGGCAGGATTTTTAACAGGAGCCATGACGGCATTTGTGTCAAATTTTTTTATGGGTCAGGGTCCCTGGACACCATGGCAAATGGTAGCCTTTGGACTTTTAGGATATATTTTTGGAATTGCATACAGTAAAAGGAATGTGGGAAGTTATATTCCTAAGAAGCAAAAAAATTTTATTTGTTTTATGGGGATGCTTGCAACAATAGTTGTTTATGGTGTTATTATGGATACGGCAACAGTTCTTATGTCTACAGACAGTCCAAGTGTTCAGGCTTTTATAACAGCTTATACTGCAGGATTTATTATGAATGTAATACATGGTATATCAACTTTTATATTTTTATGGTTTATGTTAATTCCGATGCTAAAAAAGATTGATAGAGTTAACATTAAATACGGAATGTATGTAAAATAAGTAGCAAAAAGTATTTACAAAAAACGAGTAAAAATAACACAAAAACAAGTAAAATAAATATGATTGACATTTGTAAACAAAGTGTTAAAATAAACGTGGTGCGAAGATGTACATAGTGATACTTCGCACTATATTTTTGTTTCGTATATAAGAAACTAATGAGAAAAGAGGTAGGAAAAATGGATTACAAATTTCTTTTAGACATAGCTATTATTCTAGCTAGTACAAAGATTCTTGGTCTCTTCACAAAGAAAGTTAATATGCCACAGGTTGTTGGTGCTCTTTTGGCTGGTGTTATTTTAGGACCTGCATGTGTAGGAGTGTTAACAGAAACAGACATGATACAGAATATGGCAGAATTAGGTGTAATTGTTCTTATGTTCTGTGCAGGTATGGAAACTGACATTGAAGAACTTAAACGAAGTGGAAAAGCTTCATTTGTAATAGCACTTTTAGGTGTTATAGTTCCTTTAGTTGTTGGTGGTGGTGTTGCATATTTATTCATTAATAATGGATATATTGACACATCAGATGTTACAAGTTCAGTATTTTTACAGTCAGTATTTATTGGTGTAATTTTAACAGCAACTTCTGTAAGTATTACAGTTGAAACTTTAAAAGAATTAGGTAAATTAAAAACTAAATCAGGAAATGCAATTCTTGGAGCTGCCATTATTGATGATATTTTAGGTATCATAGCTCTTACAATTGTAACAAGCTTAGCTGACACATCAGTAAATATTGCAGTTGTTTTATTTAAGATAGTATTATTCTTCGTATTTTGCGGAGTTGTCGGAGTTATTGTTTATTATGCATTTAAGAAATGGTGTGAAATTAGTGGTAAAGGAATGCACAGACATGCAATTATTGCATTCGTTATCTGTCTTGTAATGGCATTTTGTGCAGAACATTTCTTTGGAGTTGCAGATATTACAGGTGCATTCTTCGCAGGCTTAATTATATCAATGACTCAGAAAGATCAGTTCATAGCATCAAAATTTGATGTATTATCATATTTGCTTTTAAGCCCAATTTTCTTTGCAAGTATCGGTCTTAAGGTTGAACTTCCAAAGATGGGACCTGCAATCATTGCATTTGCAGCAGTAATAACAATAGTTGCATTGTTAACAAAGATTATCGGTTGTGGACTTGGCGCAAAGGTTTGCGGATACAAGAATTATCAGGCACTTAGAATTGGTGTTGGTATGATTTCAAGAGGTGAAGTTGCCTTAATCGTAGCCAGCAAAGGTGCAGCAGTAGGTCTTATGAGTAACAATATTATGGGACCAATTATTATAGTCGTTGTTATTACAACAATCATTACACCTATTTTATTAAAACCTGTATTCAATAAGGAAATTATCCCTATTGAAGGAGAAGTATCACTTGCAGATAATTACAAGAAGATTGATGAATACAGAACAGGTGAAAAACAGGATAATTAAAATTGACATAATGGATTTTAATACATGAAATGTCATAGCTTAATCAAATGGTTAGGCTATGGCATTTTTTTTATGTAAAATTCATATTATTTATAAAAATAAAATGGCAGGTGCTAAGTGAATATTGCAACATTGTCTAATTACATAATTCCCATTTTAATATTAATAATAGTTTTATATGGATTAAAGAAAAAAACGAAAGTGTACATTGATTTTGTAGATGGGGCAAAAGATGGATTTGCGACAGTAATAAAAGTTATGCCGACTTTAATAGGGTTAATGGTGGCGGTAGGAATGCTTAGAGAGTCAGGAGCAATGGACTTTTGTGGCAAACAGATTGGAAAAGTAACAAAATATATTGGATTTCCGGGAGAGTTAGTGCCGTTAAATATAGTAAAAATATTTTCGTCTTCGGCAGCAACAGGAATGCTTCTTGATGTTTATAAAAAATATGGAGTAGATTCATATATTGCAAATGTAGCTTCAATCATATTGAGTAGTACAGAAACGGTTTTTTACACGATGTCGGTTTATTTTATGACTGCAAAGGTAACAAAGACAAGATGGACTCTTCCAGGAGCATTATTTGCCACTCTTGCCGGAACAATTGCAAGTGTAATGGTAGCTAAATTAATGTAGCTGATAAATAATTTAACTAAACTTAGTGCAAAATTAATATTAGAGACAAGTTGAAATGAAAAAAATATAAAATTATAATGTAATAAATAGTGTTAGGACGAATAGTCTGTGTATGTGAAATATAGTAATAAATTCGGAGGTGCATCTATGATTTATACGGTTACATTTAATCCTTCTATTGATTACATAGTAACAGTAGAAGATTTCAAAGAGGGATTTGTAAACAGAACATCTGAGGAGTTAATGTTCCCTGGTGGAAAAGGAATTAATGTTTCAATGGTACTTAGTAATCTTGGATTTGAAAATACAGCTTTAGGATTTTTGGCAGGATTTACAGGCGACAGTGTTCAGGGAATGCTTACAGCAAATGGTGTAAATGCTGACTTCATAAAAGTTAATGAAGGTATAACAAGAATAAATGTTAAAATCAGAGCTCAGAAAGAAAGTGAAATAAATGGTATGGGCCCTGGAATAAAACAGGACGATATCGATGCGTTATATGAGAAATTAGACAAAATTCAGGATGGGGATATTTTAGTTTTAGCAGGAAGTATACCATCAGTAATGCCTGAAACAATGTACAGTGATATTATGGAACACTTACAGGGAAAAGATATTAAGATAGTTGTTGATGCAACAAAAGATTTACTTGTTAATGTTTTAAAATACAAACCATTTCTTATTAAGCCAAACAATCATGAATTAGGTGAAATATATGGAGTTACATTAAATACAAGAGATGAAGTTGTGCCTTATGCAAAGAAAATGCAGGAAGCCGGAGCAAGAAATGTTTTAATTTCAATGGCAGGCGAAGGTGCAGTATTAGTTTCAGAAGATGGACAGGTTTACAAGAGTGAATGCCCAAAGGGAAAAGTTAAGAATTCTGTAGGAGCCGGTGATTCAATGGTAGCGGGATTTATCGCAGGTTATTTGGAAAGTGGCGAATACAAAGAGGCTCTTAGAAAGGGATTGTTAACAGGAAGCGCAAGTGCATTTTCTGATAATCTTGCAACAAAAGAAGAAGTAGAAGAATTAGGAAAGACATTCCAACTTTAAATTAAAATAAACCTACAAAACAGTCCGGCAGATTTTATGCCGCAAACACGTTGATTTTTTTATTTTGCTACGCCGCTTATTATAAATTAAAAAGTTAAACTCGCTTTTTGGCTCATACATAACTTTTTAATTTAAGCTATGCTCGCAAAATTTCAAAAATCTGCCTATCGTTTGCAACATAAAATCTGCCGGAATTTTTTGGCGTATATTTATTTCTTATCAATAAAAACTAAAGCAAATGAAAATATACACTACAATTAAGAATATATGAATTGTTATTTTGTCGCTGGTAGCATCAACAATTATTTTATAACATCCATTTTTGAATTACGTCAAATGGTGCAGGACCAAACTTCAAAAGAAAGCTATGGAAGTCGCGCAAAGCATTTTTTTGGGAATGGTTTTGCAGGTACAAATTTTTGAGTTCTGTTATTTCCAAATAACCAACATAATACTGCAGATAATTTGCCGGGGATTCAGTAACGGAATTATATATTTCAGTCTGTATATCAGGCTGGGAAAATCCATAATGTTTTAAAAATGCTCCGGTGTCTTCCGGTGTCCAACCTTCATAGTTAACCCCAATATCTACAAGAGAATACAGTCCAAGAGAAAATGAAGCACTACAACTTAATGCTTTTGCAAGAGATGGATCAGCTACTTCATAACTGTAAGACAAAAATTCGGCATAAGTTGCCCAACCTTCGGTATATCCACCAAAACTTAAAAGAGAGCGAATTGCAGAAGGATTAGTAGTGGAGAAAACATGGTTTTGGTACAAATGTCCGGGAAATCCTTCATGGGCTAAAGTTGTATATAAATCCTGATTCTTAAATTTGTCACTTTTGTTGACATAAATAGTGTTTTTGTCAGGCATATCAATCGGTGGAGAAAGATAAAATGCCGGACTTAAATAGTCCTGAAGAGAAGGTTCAACATATTTTAAATCATATTTAATGGAATCTAATTTGCAGATTTCATAAAATGAACTGTCAGGATTATTTATTTTGTCTTTTAAATCCTTAAGTATATCTGTAGGTTCTGTAATAGTAGTTGAAGTTGAATTATAAAATTGTGATTCAAGTTCAGGATTAGAAGTAAATAAAGAAGAAACCTGAGTCATATCGGCGGCAATCTGACTTTGAATACGTGCTTTTAATTCAGAAACCGTTTTGGTACTTCCGGTTTTAGAGGAAACAAGATATTCATAATAAGCTTTACCTTGTTTAGAATCTGCAAGAGTATAGTATTCTAAGTCTTTGTTTATATAATAAGAAGAATTAAAATGGGATAATTTGTCAGCAAGTTTTTTATAGGAAGATAAAACATAATTATTTACATAATCTTCGTTTAAATTTAAGTAAGCAGTAACTGTTTTGTCTGACAGGAATTTGCATTTTTTTAATCTGGAATTAAATGTTTCTATTAATAAATTATTTTTTTTGGAACTGTCGTTAATTAAGGAAAGACATTGAGCAATAATTGACTCACAATTTGATTTAGACATAAATGTTTTATTATCAATTTTTTCAGATTCAAAATTTATAATGCTATCAAAAAAATCGGGAACAGTTTTTAATAGCAAAAAATAGTTTTTTATGTCTTTTTCGGAATAAAATTCGTATTCAGATAATAAAATAGGAAGTTGAGCCTGAATTCCGGTTGTAGGACTAAGACAATCATAATATTCGCATAAATCACCAAAATCTAACTCGGTTTGAAAATGAGAAAGTAAGATGTCATATGTAATTTGCCGGGACTTAGAAAGAGATTTATAATCAAATTTTTTTAATGTGTTAATCTGTTTAATGCAATCAGTCTGGCTTTCCTTCATATCTTTTAAAGAAAAATTTCCCAATGACTGAGGAAAATCAGTTTGAAAAAAATCATTTGCGTTGGCAATATAAAAATGCATACTTAGAGTGTCATTGGATAGTGATGAGGTAACAAGAGAGGCTGTGTAATTATCAAATTCGGTTTGAACAGAAGGATTACTTAATACGTTAGGAGATTTAAAATATACTGTTTTTAAAAATAAAAATAAAAAAAAGATAATTGGCAAAATAACTTTTATGAGTTGTTTTTTACCTGAAAAAAATTTTAAAATCATAGAAAATCCTTATATGGCTATTATTATAGAATATATTTTTTATTTAATAGGTATGATAAAAAATATAAATATGATAAAATAGTTCAATAGTGGGACAAATTATTTTAATAAATTTAGTTAAAATTATATGTCTGGCTTAATAAAATAAACACTTAATTAGTGTATGTATACATAAATAGGAAATTGAAAGGAGCATAATATGGAAATATTATTTTTAAATCCGGTATTCAAAGAAGCTATATGGGGTGGCAAATTATTAAAAGAATTTGGTTACGAACAGGCGACAGATAAGACGGGTGAGTGTTGGGGAATTAGCGCACACAAGTCAGGTGATTGTACTATTTCAAATGGTGAGTTTGAAGGAAAAACTTTATCATGGGTTTATGAAAATCACAGAGAATTATTTGGAAACATTCAGGATAACATATTTCCATTATTAGTAAAAATAATAGGTGCAGAAGACGATTTAAGCATTCAGGTTCATCCAAATGATGAATATGCAGCGGTTCATGAAAATGGCTCACTTGGAAAAACAGAGTGCTGGTATATTTTAGACTGTAAAGAAGATGCAAATATCGTTATCGGACATCATGCAAAAGACAAAAAAGAACTTGCAGACATGATTCACGAGGGCAGATGGAATGAATTAATTAGAACAATACCTATTAAGAAAGGGGATTTCTTCCAGATTAATCCAGGTTGTCTTCATGCTATTAAAGGTGGAACACTTTTAATTGAAACACAGCAAAGCAGTGATATTACTTACAGAGTTTACGATTATGACAGATTAAGTAATGGAAAGCCTAGAGAATTACACGTACAGCAGAGTATTGACTGTATTGAGGCACCACATCATGATTATGATGGGAAAATTACAGTTGAAAATGAAGGAGATTTGACAAAGACAACTCTTGTTAAATGTGATTTCTATACTCTTGAAAAGTGGGATGTTGCAGGTAAATATAAATTTACGATGGACAAACCGTTTATGAATGTCAGCGTTATTAACGGTGAAGGTGAAATAAACGGAAGCAAAATTACAAAAGGTGACCATTTTATTATTCCTTCAGGAATAGGCGAATGCAAAATATCAGGAGACTTAACAGTAATGGCTTCATATTTGTAATGTTGCCATGTAGGAGAGGGTAATTATGTTATCAGAAAGAGGAATGCAAATAGTTGAAAAACTAGTTGAAAACAATGCAAAGCCGGTAACATCAAAAGTTTTAGCATTAGGTCTAGGTGTGTCTGAGAGAAGTGTAAAAACTTATATAAAAGAAGTTTCAGATTTTTGTGATGAAAATGGAATGAAACTTGAACGAAAACCGGGAATAGGATTTGTTGCAAATTTCACAGACGAACAGATAGCTCAGATTGAAGATATGAAAAAGGACAAGAGAACAGTCTTGTCGAAGAATCAGAGAATGAGCTATATAATGTTTATTCTTTTAAGCGGATGGGATACTTATACATTAGCACTTTTTTCAGATGAGCTAAACGTAAGCAAAAAAGTTATAAGTGATGATATTGACTGTGTTGCGGAACGTTTACAGAAACATAACATAACTGTAAACAGAGTAGCAGGGCATGGTGTATTTGTTACGGGAGATGAATTTTCAATAAGAAAAGCATTAAAAAAATATTGCGTATTTCCTATTGGAAATCATAAAATTACAAAACCAATTGATTACAGGTTGTCAGTACTTGATGAAAGTATTTGTGTAAATAATTTTGGACGAGACAATTTTGAAAGAGCGATACAAACTGTAGAGGCAATAGAAAAAGAATATAATATTGTTTATACGGATTACTCATTTAAAGCGTGTGTGAAATATTTATGCATTCAGCTTTTAAGAGTAAGAATGGGACATCTGCTAAAGGAAAATATAGCTGAATGTGAAGAATATATTAATGAAGAAATCACAAATAAAGCTGTTGAAGAATTAGAGAAAATAGGCAAAATCGAATTAAATGATGTTGAAAAGCATTATGTGGATATTATATTTGCTTCTGCAGCAATGCAAAGAGCAGAAGTAGAATTTGAGCAGTTTCATAATGAAGGTTTTTATGATTTAAGCGATAAAGTATGCGATGAAATGCTTGAATATATGTCTGAAATTTTAAATATTGATTTTATGGAAAATGATTTGCTTGTTAATAGCCTGAAGGCATTTCTTCCAGCTTCATTCATTAGAACAAAATATGGAATAGAGATAGCAAATCCATTTTTATATGATGTAAAAGAAATGTATTCAGGAATATTTGCAACAACATTTACATTATCTAAATTTTATGAAAAATATTGTCACGCATCACCAACGGAGCATGAAATGTCATTCTTAGCTTTGTATTTTGGTGGAGCAATGCATAGAAATCAAAAAAATGTAAAGGCTATCTTAATAGGAACAAGTGGCGTGGCAGCTGCAAGCATTGTTGCCGGTAAAATAGAAGATAAAATAGAAGAAGTAAAAATTGTTTCGATTTTATCATCAGAAAAGATAGCAGAAATTGATGAATACGAATTTGACATTGTTTTGTCAATGCTTCCGGGATTTGAATATGAAGATAAGGTTGTAAATATATCACCTCTTGTAAGTAATAATGATATAAAGAAAATCAAGGATGCCTGCTTTGAATATATGACAAATTCAATTGCAGACAATTATGAATTATATTCAGTAATAGATAGAAAATATATAAGTGTTGTAAGTAAAAAAATGACAAAGGCAGAAATTTTGAAAGCTGCAAGCGACAAGTTGGTAGAAGATGGATATGTTACTGAGGACTTTTATTCAGATGTAATGCAGAGAGAAGAAATCAGTTCTACTGCCATTGGAAACAAAACAGCAATCCCGCATGGAAAATCTAAAAATGTATTAAAACCAATAGTATATATTATTAAGGTTAATTATGAGATTGACTGGGGAGAGGATAATGTAGATATTATTTTCCTTTTGGCACTTAATTTTGACAATATTAATACAACAAAAATGTTCTTTGCAGATTTGTCAAGATTTTTGAACTCTGAAAGTAAAATTCAGAGAATCAGAAAAAGCAATAATGAAATGGAAATTGAGAAGAGCATTATGTCAGATTTGCACTGGAGTTAGGGCAAAAAATGACTAGAGAATCATAAAAAGTAAAATTGTTGTAATGCCTATAAATAAAGGGCTACAAGAAAAACGTTTCACATAAGAGATACAGAAAAATTGCACTAGGAATAGTGCAATTTTCTGTTTTGTGGGGCGTTGAAAACAAGAAACGAAATTAGTAAAATTAATGTTGTAAGAAAGGTAATAATTTTATTTAAGGAGGTACAAG
The DNA here is from genome assembly GCF_003461285.1 of Eubacterium sp. AF17-7. Taxonomy (NCBI): domain Bacteria; kingdom Bacillati; phylum Bacillota; class Clostridia; order Eubacteriales; family Eubacteriaceae; genus Eubacterium; species Eubacterium sp. AF17-7. The sequence continues at coordinate 35,536 of NZ_QTWU01000020.1, forward strand.
AAGTTGGCTAAAGACTTAATGAGCAAAGAGATTGTAATGTTCGACGTAGACGCGAAAGACAGAGACGAAGTAATTAATTTAATCGCTGATGCAATGGACAAGGACGGAAGACTTATTGACAAGGAAGGATATGTTGCAGACGTAATGAAAAGAGAAGCAGGTTCAAGTACAGCAGTTGGATTTTCTGTTGCAACACCTCATTCTAAATCAGTACATGTAAAAGAACCTTCATTGGCATTTGTAAGACTTAGTCATCCAATGAAATGGGACGACTCAGAAGAAGTTGAGTTAGTGTTCCAGATTGGTGTTCCGTCTCCGGGACAGGGAGACAGACATCTTGAAATTCTTGCAGGCTTATTTAGAAAAGTAATGCATGACGATTTCAGAGAAAAATTATTTAGTGCAAAAACTGCAGATGAAGTAATTGAATTAATCGGTGCAGTTTAAGAGAAAACATAATAAGAAAGGACAATATTATGAAAGATTTAGTTGATATTTTGAAAAACACGAGACAGCATCTTATGAATGGTGTTTCACACATGATTCCGGTTGTAGTTTCCGGTGGTATTTTATTTGCTATTGCAGCAATGTTATCTATGAATTCAGTACAGACAAGTGCTTCAGTTTCATCAGCAGGTTTAGCTGGTTTCTTAAGCAACGTTGGTGGTGTTGGTTTAGGACTTATGGTTCCTGTACTTTCAGCTTATATTGCAGCATCTATTGCAGATAGACCTGGTATTGCACCTGGTATTATTGGTGGACAGTTAGCAGTAAATGTTGGAGCAGGATTTATCGGTGGTATTATTACAGGTTTAGTTGCAGGTATTGCAGCACATTACTTAAAGAAAATTCCACTTCCAAAATCAATCCAGTCATTAAAGGCAATCTTTATTGTTCCATTACTTGCAACATTGATTACAGGATTTGTTATTGTAGTATTAGTAGGAAACCCTTGTGCAGCACTTCTTAAGTTCTTAGAAGGATGGTTAGGAGATATGACAGGTAGTGCAGCTATCTTAGTAGGTGCAATTACAGGTGCAATGATTGCATTTGACCTTGGTGGACCACTTAATAAGGTTGCTTATTCAACAGGTGCAGCTTTAGTAGGTACAACAGTAGCAGCTGGAGATAATTGTTCATTTATGGGACCTATCGGTCTTGCAATTTGTATTCCTCCAATTGGAGCAGGTGTTGCATCATTAGTATTAAAGAAGAAATTCTCACAGGCAGAAAGAGATGCAGGTATTGGTGCAATCGCAATGGGATGTTGTGGTATTACAGAAGGTGCTATTTCTTACACAACAGCTGACCCGGTTAGAATGATTCCTATTAATATGGTTTCATGTGCAATCGCAGGTGCAATCGCAGGTGCTCTTGGAGTATATGACAATGCAGCTTGGGGCGGACTTGTAGTTCTTCCAGTAACATCAATAGCAACATATTTTTTATGTACAGTAATTGGTGTAGCGATTTATGTAGCACTTTGTGCAATATTCAAGAAAGATTATGTAGAAAAAGAAGAAGTTGTCGAAGATATCGATATTTCATTCGAATAATATAATAATTAATTAGTGAATGATAAGAAGCCACAAAGATAATTGGTTGTGGCTTCTATAAAATAAAATCTAAGAAAGTGAGTGAGTGATATGAAATTTTTAGCAGTTACAGCATGCCCTTCAGGGGTTGCACATACTTATATGGCAGCAGAAGCTATTCAGCAGGCTTGTGAAAAAGCAGGTGTTGAATGTAAAGTTGAAACACAGGGCTCAATTGGGATTGAAAATGAAATAACAGCAGCTGATATTGCAACAGCAGACGCAGTTATTCTTACAACAGATATGCCAATTAAGAACGTAGAACGTTTTGACAATCTTAAAAAGGTTAAAATCGGTGTTGGCCCGGCTATTAAGCAGGCAGACGCAATTGTAGAAAAAATGATATCAATGCTTAAATAAATTCCCGAAAAAGAACGGATTATTTAGTCAAAATAAAACCTTATAAATTATTACCATAGGGGATTGAAGATTTGAAGGGTACACAGTAAGCGTAGAATCAAAATGGGCAGACATGCAAAATGCCTGCCCGTTTTAAACTGAAAATAGTAGTAGTATTAGTATTTGTGAAAGAAAAATATAAAATTTAAATAGAACAATGTGGATTTGGAAATAATACAAAAGATTGTATTGATGTATATATTAAGATTTATTTAGAAATTAAGGAGGAAAAAGAAATGGTAAGTAGAACAGTTAAAATTGAAAACGCAGAAGGATTACACATGAGACCGGCAGGAGTTGTAGCAAAGGAAATGGGCAAATTTGTATGTGACGTGACAATCGTATTTGGAGATAAGAGAATTAATGCTAAGAGTTTAATTAACATTATTTCAGCATGTATTAAATGTGGTTCAGAAGTTACATTTGAATGTGATGGAGAAGACGAAGCAGCAGCTATGGCTAAGATTGAAGAATTAGAATCACAGAACTTTGGTGAATAAGATTAGATTGTGAGGAATGCTTATGTATAAAGGTATTGCAGGTTCTGAAGGAATCGGAATCGGAAAAGTAGTGTTAATTGAAGAACATGATTTAACAGTTGAAAAGAAAAGCGTTACAGATACAGATGCAGAATTAAAAAGATTACAGGATGCTATTGAAAAATTTGTTGCAATAACAAATGAAATGGCAGACAAGATGGCAAAGACTGTTGGAGAACAGGATGCTGATATTTTAAGAGGTCATATTATTATGCTTCAGGATCCAATGATTGAAGAACAGATTTCAGCATTGATGATAAGCGAGAAGATTTCAGCAGAAATGGCATTAGAACAGGTACTTGACCAGACAGCAGAAATGTTTGCAGCAGTTCCTGATGAATTAATTCAGCAGAGAGCAACAGATTTAATGGATATTAAGTCACGTATGCTTAAGATTTTGATGGGTATTGAAGAAGTTGATATTTCACAGGTACCTGAAAATACTGTATTAGTTGCAAGAGATTTAACACCATCTATGACAGCAGGAATTAATCCGGCTAACATTGCAGGAATTTTAACAGAAGTAGGTGGAAGAACATCTCACTCAGCAATTCTTGCAAGAGCAATGGAAATACCTGCGGTATTAAGTATTGAAGGAATTTGTGGAATTGTTAAAAATGGAGATACAGTAGTTCTTGATGGAAGCAAGGGAGAAGCAATTGTTAATCCTGATGAAGCAACAGTTAAAGAATTTGAAAAGAAATTTGCTGATTATGCAGCAGAAAAAGAATTGTTAAAAGCATACAAGGGTAAACCATCTCAAACAAAAGACGGCGTTAAGGTTGAATTAGTTTCAAATATTGGTAAGCCTGAAGATGCAGATAAAGTTGTTGAATGCGACGGCGAAGGAATTGGTCTTTTCAGAACAGAATTTTTATTTATGGATAGAGATAGTGTTCCAACAGAAGAAGAACAGTTTGAAGCATACAAGAAAGTTGCTGAGACAATGAAAGGAAAACCTGTAATTATTAGAACGCTTGATATAGGTGGAGATAAGGCAATCCCTTACTTAGGATTAGAAACAGAAGAAAATCCGTTCTTAGGATTTAGAGCAATTCGTTTCTGCTTAAAGAGAAGAGATATCTACGAAGTACAGTTGAGAGCACTTCTTAGAGCAAGTGCATTTGGAGATATCAAGATAATGGTTCCACTTGTAACAGGAGTAGATGAACTTCGTGCAGTTAAGGTAATTCTTGAAGATATTAAGCGTCAGTTAGATAAAGATGGAATTGCTTACAATAAAGATGTTAAAGTCGGTGTAATGATGGAAACACCTGCAGCATGTATGATGGCAGATGCACTTGCTAAGGAAGCAGATTTCTTTAGTATTGGAACTAATGATTTGACAGGTTATACAATGGCTGTTGACAGAGGAAATGCGAAAGTTGCATATCTTTATTCAACATATAATCCGGCAGTTCTTCGTGCAATCAAGAGAATTATTGAATGTGGTAAAGCAGAAGGAATTATGGTTGGAATGTGCGGTGAAGCAGCAGCTGATTCAAAACTTATACCATTATTACTTGCATTTGGCTTAGATGAATTCAGTGTAAGTGCTACAAGCGTATTGAAGACAAGAAAGACAATCTCAGATTGCAACATAGATGAATGTAAAGCATTAGCTGAAAAAGTAATGAAATGTGTAACAGAAGAAGAAGTATTAGAATTATTAAAATAAAATTTTAATAAAAGGCTATGAATAAATAGCCGGAATTAATTATAAAAACTCTCGTTTGATTATTCATTCGAGAGTTTTTTATAACAGAGAATAAAAGATAAATTGGTAGTGTATACAATTAAATGCCGGTTATAACCATAAATTTAATTGTAGAAAATAATAAATTTATATAGTATTATGTGGTTGTATGTGTCGCAAAAGATGCATACCGGATTTGGAGACGAGTGTATGTCTCTAATTAAAATGGACAAATCAATCAAGAGGAGAAAGAAATGAGTATTAAATTAATTGCATTTGATGTTGATGGAACTTTTGTAGGAGATGATCATTTAACGATTAATGAAAAAAATATCGAAGCTATGAAAATGGCACATGAACAGGGAATAAAAGTTGTTATGTCGACAGGTAGAACACAATCAATTTCACAAAAAGAAATAGATGATGTCGGATGCGTTGATTATATGGTATTGTCAAATGGTGCTATTGTAGTTGATAAAGCAACAAATGAAGTTATAAAGTCTAGCTATATTAGTAAAGAAGCAGGTAAGAAAATATTAAAAATATTGGTTGAACATAATGCAGTATTTCAAATCTATGCAGGACAGGAAGCTTATGTTAATAAATATTCATATGACAATTTCCTCAATACTGAAGGATTACCGGAAGTATTTTTGGTTGAATATAGAAAAAGAATGAAATTAACAAAAGATTTACAGGAAGTAGTTGATAATGTTCCAATTGAAAAGTTTAATGTAGATTATGTTGATACAAAGGTAGTTCAGGAAATAATGGATGCCTTAAGTAAAATACCTAATCTTGTATATACTGCAGGATTTGTAGGGAACATTGAAATAACAGGGATGGGTGCCGACAAAGGAAACGGACTTGCATGGCTTTCTGACAAATTAGGAATAAAAGCAGAGGAAGTAATGGCGTTTGGAGATTCAGGAAATGATGTGACAATGCTTAAATGGGCAGGAGAGTCATATGCACTTGTAAACGGAAATGAAAAAGCAAAATCAGCTGCAAAGCATATAACAAAATCGGACAATAATGCAGGTGGAGTTGGAGAGATAATTTTTGAAAACTTGACAAAAAATGTAAAATAATCAACAATATTGTATATTAAAAGAAAAATGATTTAGGGTCATATGACAGGAGGTACATATGTTAGCATCCGAAAGACATGAAAAGATTGTTGAAATTTTAAATAGAGAAGGCTCAGTGTTAGTAAAAGACTTAAGTAAAAAGTTTGATGTAACACAGGATAGTATAAGAAAAGATTTGACAATATTAGAGCGAAAAGGACTTCTCAAAAAGACTTATGGTGGTGCTGTTAAGGTAAGAACCAACATTCATGATTTATATGTTTCGCAACGTATTGGAAAATTTACAAAAGAAAAAAATAGAATTGCCGAAAAAGCATTAAGTTTGATTGAAGAAGGAGATGTAATATTTCTTGATATATCTACAGCCAATATTGAATTAGTTAAGTTAATAGTTCAGGCCAATCTTAAGATAACAATAGTTACAAATATGATTGATGTAATGCTTACATTCACATCTCCGGTTGATACTAAACTTGTATTTTTGGGAGGAACATTAAGCAGAGGTAGAGATGGTTTTGTTGGAACACTGACAAATAATCAAATTAAGGAATTCAGATTTGATAAAGCGTTTATGGGTTCAGCAGGAGTAGATTTGGAAAAAGATTGTGTTTATACATATGCTGTTGATGATGCAATGACAAAAAAAGCAATCATGGAAGCAAGTAACAAAAGTTATGTGATGCTTGAGAACAGAAAATTTTCCATAGATGGAAATTACAGATATTCAACAGTTGGTGAATTTGAAGGATTCATTTTAGACAGCAAACCTGAAAAAGAAATAAAAGAAAATATAGAGAGATATGGAATACAGTGGTTTGCATAAACAAAAAATTGAAACAGATAAAATCTATAATTGATAAAAATTTTTAGACGTATTAATAAAAATATGTTTTAGTTAAAATTTAGTATCATAATGGATTTTATCTGTTTTTTTATATTAAAAAATATGTAAAAACGTTTCATAATAAAATCGCAGTTTGTACAGAAGAAATTTCATCATCGATAGTGCAAATTAGGGATTAAAAAACAATAACAAACAATAAAAAGTAATAACAAACAATAATAAATACATTGACATACGAGAAGGGTTATTATAGAATAAAATTACAGTGAATAACGAATAATCCTGGAAGAAATACAGAATATAACAAACAATAATAACTGGGAAAAAATAATAAATGAAAAACATATATTTGAAAGGAGTAATTATGAGCGAATTGGTTATGAAAGAAAGAATTTCAGTTTTAAAAGATAAGATGCTTTCTGAAAAGAGATATGCGTCAATTGAGCAGGCTAAGATAATTACTGACACATATAAGCAGCATGAGGATGAACCAAGAATCATGCAGAGAGCTTATTCTTTAAAGAATTGTTTAGAGAAAATCAATATTAGTGTTGAACCTGAAGAAATGATTGTAGGTAACAGAACAGCAGGAGTTCGTTATGGAGTAGTTTTCCCGGAAAGCGGAAGTACATGGGTAAACAAGGAATTTGAAACATTACCTACACGACCACAGGACAAATTTAATGTACATGAAGAAGACATCTCATATTTTAGAGAAGTTATTTATCCATACTGGCAGGGAAAATCACTCGAAGATGTTTTAAGAGAAAGATATGGAAAAGAAATAGAAGAAATTGCTAAGATTGTAAAAATAAATCAAAAAGACCATGCACAGGGACATATCAATCCTGACTGCAAGGGATGGCTTGAAAAAGGACCTGCTGGATTAAAGGCAGAAGCTGATGAACATTACAATAAAGAAACAGATGAAGAAAAGAAATTATTTTACAAGAGCGTAAGCACAGTTATGGAAGGTGTTATTAATTTCATAATGAGATATCATGATTTATGCCTTGAGAAAGCAAACGAATATCCTGAATATGCTGACAACATGAAAAAGGTTGCAGAAAACTGTAAGAATATTGCAGAAAGACCGGCACAGGATTTCCATGAAGCAAATCAGGCAATCTGGTTCTTATTTGTAATTCTTCAGATGGAATCAAATGCATCATCATTTTCACCGGGAAGAATGGACACATTTATGTATCCATATTTTAAGAAAGATATCGACGACGGTGTTATGACAGAACAGGATGCATTAGAAATAACAGAATGCTTATGGTTAAAATTTAATGAAATAGTATATATGAGAAATTCAAACAGTGCTAAGTTCTTCGCAGGTTTCCCAATTGGATTTAATATTGCAGTTGGTGGACAGGATGAGAATGGAGAACCATTTGAAAATGAACTTTCATATATTTACTTAAAAGCGCAGGAACACATTGGTCTTCCACAGCCAAATCTTTCAGTAAGATTGTGTGAAAAGACTAGTGATAAATTATTAAAGGCAGCAATCAAAGTTGTATCACTTGGAAGTGGTATGCCACAGTTCTTTAATGACAAAGCAGTTGTTCCGGCAATGATTGAAGATTTAAAGGTTGAACCTAAAGATGCAAGAAATTACGCAATCGTAGGTTGTGTTGAACTTACAACACAGGGAGATAACCTTGGATGGTCAGATGCAGCAATGTTTAACTTAAATAAAGTTCTTGAAGTAACATTAACAGGTGGAGTTGATTTACTCACAGGAAAACAGATTGCACCTGATAGAGGAAAACTTACAGAATATGAAACATTTGAAGATTTGGAAAATGCATTCAAGGCACATGTAGATTACTATATGGACAAGATGATTCTTGCATGCGAACAGGTTGAAAAAGCTCATGTGGACTTACTTCCAACACCTTTCCTTTCAGCAGTAATTAACGATTGTATGGATAAAGGAATGGATGTAACAAGAGGAGGAGCTCATTATAACCTTTCAGGAATTCAGATGATTCAGGTTGCTAACTTAGCTGACAGTTTGGCAGCGGTAAAACAGTTAGTATTTGATGAAAAGAAAGTATCAAAAGAAAGATTACTTAAAGCACTTGAAACGAACTTTGAAGAAGATGAAATTTTAAGAACAATGTTACTTAACAAAGTTCCTAAATACGGAAATGATGTTGAGTGGGTAGATGAATTAGGTGCTAAATGGGCAGGATACTTTAGAGAAAGATTAAAAAATTACAAAAACTACCGTGGTGGTTTATATCACACAGGTATGTATACAGTTTCAGCTCATGTACCAATGGGAGAAAATGTAGGCGCATCACCTGATGGAAGATATGCAGGAACACCGTTAGCAGATGGAGGAATGTCACCGGTATACGGACGTGATACAAACGGACCTACAGCAGTATTGAAATCAGTTTCAAGATTAGATAAGAGCTGGACAACAAATGGCGGACTATTAAATATGAAATTCCTTCCTGAATTCTTTAAGACAGAGAATGGAATAGACAAATTTGCAAAAATGCTTCGTACATTTGTTGATTTGGAAATACCACATATTCAGTTTAATGTAGTTAGAAAAGAAGATTTACAGGCAGCTCAGAAAAATCCTGAAGCATACAGAGGATTAACAGTTCGTGTAGCAGGTTATACAGCATATTTTGTAGAATTGGCTGACGAACTTCAGAATGAAATAATTGCAAGAACAAGTTACAATGATATTTAAAATAGATGTTTAAAAATAAACAATAAAAAGGTAAAATATAAATATCAGGAAAACGTAAAGCAGACAGGTTAGACCGCCTGTTAGAATATAATTTGATATCCTAAAAATTCATCATGTATTCTTAGGACAAATGAAAAAAGGTGGAATCTATGAAAGGATATGTATTTGATTTTAAAAGATTCTCGACACACGATGGAAAAGGAATTCGAACAACCATATTTTTAAAAGGATGTACTTTAAAATGCGTATGGTGTCAGAATCCTGAGGGAATTTCAATAAAGCAGAGACCTTTGTATTTCCCTAATAAATGTATTCATTGCAACACATGTGTACACACAGCAAAGAATGGTGGTGTATACGAACATGACGGAAATATTAAATTGGATATTTCTAAAGATGAAAATTGGGAAGAAATCATAGATGCATGCCCGGCAGTTGCATTAACAATGGACTCGAGAGAGATGACAGTTGAAGAGGTAATTGAGGAAGCAAGTAAAGATGAACCTTTTTTCAAATACGGAGGTGGAGTTACGCTGTCAGGCGGAGAACCATTATTCCAACATGAATTTGCAATAGGAATACTTAAAGGGTTAAAGGAAAAGAAAATTGCAACATCAATTGAGACAGCGTTAAATGTAAAGTCGGAAGTTGTAAGAGAAGCAATAAAGTATTTAGACCATGTATTTGCAGATTGCAAAATTATTGACGAAGAACAACATAAAAAATATACAGGAGTAAGCAATGAATTAATTAAGAAAAATCTTGAAATTCTGCTTACCTCTGATTTAAGAGATGAAGTAGTTATCAGAACTCCATTAATTCCGGGAATTACCACTAATGAAGAAAATATTGCCCAAATTGCAAAGTTTATTAGTGGTATTTATCCGGATGTGCATTATGAATTGCTGAATTATAATCCATTAGCGGAAGCAAAATATGACATGGTAGACATGAAGTTTTGCTATGAAGATAATCCACCAATGTATAAAGACAGCGAAATGAGAGCATTTGGAAAGATAGCGACTGATAATGGAATCAAAAATCTGATTCTGGAGATTTAAATAAAACTAAGGCAACTATGATATTTGCGAAAGCAAATACCCTAAATTATACAATCCAATATTCTAGGAGGAAATTAAGATGAAATTTATTATTGACGATGCAGACATTGAAAAAGTAAGAGAGATTTGGGATTTATATCCATGTGATGGTGTAACAACAAACCCATCAATTTTAGCTAAGAGTGGAAGAAATCCATACGAAGTATTAACTGAACTTAGAGAAATCGTTGGAAAAGACGGTGAACTTCATGTTCAGGTTGTTTCTAAGGATGCTGAAGGCATGGTTAAGGAAGCAGCTGTAATAAGAGAAAGACTTGGAGAAAATACATTTGTTAAGATTCCTACAACTCCACAGGGACTTAAGGCAATGAAGATATTAAGCGCTCAGGGTGTAAATATTACAGCAACAGCAATTTACACACCAATGCAGGGATTTTTAGCTGCAAAGGCAGGAGCAAAATACGCTGCACCTTATGTAAACAGAATTGATAACATGGGATATGATGGAATTAAGACAGCTATGGATATCCATGATATTTTTGAAAACAATGGTTTAAACACAGAAGTATTAGCAGCAAGCTTTAAGAATTCACAGCAGGTTCTTGAACTTACAAAATACGGAATCGGTGCTGCAACAGTTGGAACAGCAGTTATTGAAGGATTAATTAAGAATGCAGCAATTACATCAGCAATTGACGCATTCGTAGATGACTTTGCCGGATTAGTTGGCGAAGGAAAAACAATGATGGATTGCTAGAATTTCATAATAATATACATCACTATTAGGAGGCATATATGCGAAAGCATATGTGCCTCCGCTTTTTTATTTGGATTTATTAAAATCATGCGGATGGGGATGCTATATTAGGCTTTTTTAGAATAAATGGCAGTATGTTATATTAGGCTATTTATAGTTATGCGAATGGGTATATTATATTTAGTTATTTAGAATTATGCGAATACGGATATTTTAGAAATATGAATTATAATCCGTAATATAGAAATTACAAGAAAAAAAGCTCTAAATATTATAAAAATTTTCATTAAAATGTGTTCGGTTTTGTGTTCTAATATCGTTTATAATATAGGGGAGAAATTTTACTAGTGAAAAAACAAATAAATATAATTGTTTTTTCAAAGTAATGATAGATTGGTGTTGGTTAATAATGGTAAAATAAATTGATGCGTAATAAAATAGAAAAGATGTTGACACATACTTTATAAAACAATATAATGATTATATAACTAGTGTATATACAATAAAGATACTTTGCGGCTAGTTTTATATGGGGGATTAGACATATCTAACACAATTCTTAACAAAAAT
>NZ_QTWU01000021.1:0-38677 GCF_003461285.1 Eubacterium sp. AF17-7
CAAACTCTGCCAAATAACGAGTTTCTCTTTGTGAAATAGTAAAGACTCATTTTTTTACCTCCTCAATACATTTTTTGTCTCCTATTTGTTACCCCTTTACATAGTAGAATTCAGCTTTCACATTTTCTTCACAAGTTTATCATTTTGTATTTTCAAAGAAGAGTGTGTTTTTTTTATGCGGGTGTCTATTTTTTATAAAAAACAAATCCATACAATTTTTGCCAATTATATACAATAAAAAATCACCCAATTTTTTCTCTTTTAGAATTTATTTTTATACATTTTCCACAATTTTTTAGTTGTTTATATATTTTCTTAGTCGAGCGATACATTATTTAATGTAACTATGAACAAATTTGTTACTCCATAAAAAAAGATGCTGTTTCGATAGCAAATTAAATTTGCTATCGAAACAGCATCTTATATTAAATATTATATATATTACCAAGGCCAAAAGATATAAGCCCTCATAAGTTTGCTCATAAGTTTATGCAATGCCTTGATACCTGCCCATTTATTCACCTGAAATTATCCATGGTGCAGGCTGTGCAACAAATACACTGTCCTTATCTGTCTTTGAAACAGATATCTGCATTACTTCAGACAAATTAACTCCATGTTTCTTGAATAAATATGGAATATCTGAAAGTATATCAAGCTCTAAAGTATATATTATAATTTTCATATCCGGATTTATCTTTTTAAGTGTTACAATATCCTGCTCAATTGTATCCTTTTGTGCAACTAGAAAAGCAAGTCTTGGAACCGGCTTATCCTTTAATGCTTCTTCTGTTAAATCCGATACTATTTCTACATTATGTACTCCAAATTTTGCTGCATTTTCTTCCATTGATGCAAGTGAACCTTTATCTCTTTCAACAGCAATTACCACACCTTCATATGCAACCATTGATGCTTCTATTACAATACTTTCACCACTGGCAATAAGCACTGTATCCCTTACATCCATTTCTAACTTATTCATAATTACGGAGCGGATTTCGTGTCCAACATATTTTACACTACCTGTTGAAAAGTTTTCATTTTTCATTCCAAATATCATAGACTCACGTGTATTTTCATTTACTACAAAAATAACTGTAGGTCCACTTATATTTACATCCATGAGTTCAAATACTTTACAGTGTTTCATTTCACCCGGCTCATATCCTTGTCCGTAATACATTTCATAATCGCCGTATCCTGCTTCCCATAATTTATAAAGCATATTTTCATTTGTTTCATCAGCAAAAATCAAAACTCTCTTATGAGTTGCTATTGTTGCCAATACATTTCTTCTTTTGCTGCATGTATTTAACAACTTAATTTTTTCCGGACTTATCTGCAACATATCTGCAATATATCCCATCCAATCCAACATCTGCTTGCTGGAAAATTCTACTTTTTCTGCCATTATTGTACCTCCATTAGTTGTTTTTTAATCTTATTTTTAGCAAATGAATATCTTACTGCATTTGCATAAATTTCACTTTCTTCATTATCCGTAATGTCAAATTTATTTCTTATTAAGTTCATCTCATGCCCCATGTCCGTTCCACATATTGCCATATCATCTGTATTAATTGTAACAGGAATTCCTAATTTCATAAACTCTCTTATCGGAAAATCTTCAATCTTTTCAATTGCTTTTGTCTGCAAATTACTTGTAGGACACATTTCCAAACATATTTTTTTCTCTGAAAGTGCTTTCATAAGTGCCAAATTCTCTACACTTCTTACTCCATGTCCTATTCTTTTTGCGCCAAATTCAACTGCTTTTTTTACACTTTCTGCGCCATCGGCCTCCCCTGCATGTATAGTAAATGGTACATTTAATTCATTTGCAAGTTTAAAAACATCAATAAATTGTTCTGTCTTATATAATGCCTCAGCTCCTGCTAAATCCAGTGCAACTACTCCGTAATCTTTATTGCTTTCTTCATTTATCAAATACTCTTTTGCAAGTTTAACTGTTTCCAAATTCTGTTCTCTATTATCAGCCATTCTCATGCAACATAAAATAAGATTACATTTCAAATCAGACTTCTTTAATCCATCCAAAGCACTTTCAATAACTTCCCTCATAGTCAAACCTTTATCCATATGAAGTTGTGGTGCAAATCTTATTTCCGCGTATACTACATCTTGTCTTTTTATATTTTCCTGAACCAGATAAACAGCTCTCGCTATTCCTTCTTTTGTCTGCAATAAACTACAAGGTAATTTAAAGCATTCCAAAAACTCATTTAAACTTCTACAATCTTTAGAAACCATAAGAGCTTTTTCTAATTCACGTTCGTCTTTATATGGAAGTTTTATTTTCTGCAATGCTGCCAAATCTTTTGCTATATCAGGCGTAATTGCTCCATCTAAATGAAGATGCAACTCAATATATCTTTTTTTCATATCCGCACCTATCCTTTAATATATAATGCCCCTCCCTTTTGTCAGTGGCTGTTTAGCGTAAACACTTATTAAAATGAACTTCATTCATTTTGTTTCCTCTTTTCTTTAATTATACTCCTAAATAATTATTTGTTAACAAAAATTTGTTAACAAAATATTGTTATTTTATTTATAAACTATAGTTATGATATTATTGGGTTTTGTATAAGAAAATTTATTATTTTTTGGCGGGCATAAATTTTAAATAATACTCTTATATAGACATAACATATTTATAGGATTTTAGCTTTGTCTTTTTTATAATTGATATATATAAATTACCCATACATCTACTTAAAAATCTTAGGAGGATTTATGCTGCAAATTAAAAATATTTCAAAAAAATATACAACCGGTGATTTTGTGCAAACTGCCCTCAATAATGTGAGTTTGAATTTTCGTGACAATGAATTCGTTGCAATCTTAGGGCCTAGCGGTTCCGGTAAAACTACATTACTTAATATCGTTGGAGGTCTTGACCGATATGATACCGGAGATTTGATTATAAATGGAATTTCCACAAAAAAATACAAAGATAAAGACTGGGATTCTTACCGAAATCATACTATAGGATTTGTATTTCAAAGTTACAATCTTATACCTCATCAATCCATTTTATCAAATGTTGAATTGGCGCTTACAATTTCAGGAATTTCAAAAAAAGAACGCAAGGAAAGAGCTAAGCAGGCTCTTACGGATGTGGGGCTTGGTGAACAGATTCACAAACGTCCAAATCAGCTTTCAGGTGGTCAGATGCAACGTGTTGCAATCGCCAGAGCTTTAGTTAATAATCCTGATATTTTACTTGCTGATGAGCCTACGGGAGCATTAGACAGTGACACAAGTGTTCAGGTTATGGAACTTTTAAAGGAAGTTGCTAAAGACAAACTTGTCATTATGGTTACTCATAACCCTGAACTTGCAAATCTCTATGCAAACAGAATTGTCAGAGTAAAAGACGGTCATATATTAGATGATTCTAATCCATTTGAACTTAATGACAAAAAAATAGCTCCGCCCGAGCATAAAAATATGGGTAAATCGTCAATGTCGTTCTTGACTTCTCTTGCCCTTAGTTTTAATAATTTAAAAACCAAGAAAGGGAGAACTTTTTTAACTGCATTTGCAGGCTCAATAGGAATTATTGGAATTGCATTAATATTATCGCTTTCAACAGGTGTCAATCAATACATCACTGATATTCAAAAGGATACCATGACTTCATATCCAATAACCATAGAGCAAAAAACCTTTGACCTTTCCAGCATGATGAATGCCGGCGAACAGGCTTCTAAAAAGAAAGTTAATCATAAATTAAATGCTGTTTTTTCAAATGGAACAGATATTATGATGACAAGTAAAATGGCAACAAGTATTAGCGAAAATAATTTGACTGAATTTAAAAAATATCTTGATAATAAGGACAGTGAAATCAACAATTATGTTGGTGAAAACGGAATAGTCTATTCTTATGATGTTCCATTTTCTGTATTTTCTTATGATTCAGACAATACTCTTGTAAATACTAATGGAAGCACATTTTCAAATTCTAATTCTAATACAAGTTCAATTGCCCAGATGAATGGCAGTATGTCAGTCTCAATGAATGCGGATATGAGCACTTCTATGAGCACCGATATGATGACAGGAAATATGAATAGCAGTCCATTTACTGAAATGTTATCCGGCAAAAATGATGAACTCGTAAGTAATGTCATAAAAGATAATTATAAAGTTGTATATGGTGACTGGCCTAAAGCTTATGATGAAGTTGTTCTTGTTTTAGATAAAAATAATGAAGTATCACTTACTACTCTTTATTATCTTGGGCTTTTACCATCAAAAGATTATAAAGATATTTTAAAGCAAATTAATAAAGGGGAAGAAGTCAATCCGGAAACTTCCAAAATATCATATGAAGACATATGTAATCACAACTTTTATTTAATTGCGGATAGCGACCTTTATCAGAAAAATAAATCTGATTTATTTAAATATGTTGGCAATGACAATAATAAAGTTGAAGAATTACTAAAATCAGGTATTACTTTGAAAGTTTCAGGTATCATCCGACAGACTTCAGATGACTCATCTAATATTCAAATATCAGGAAGTGTTGGCTACACTAAGGCTCTTACTAATTATTTAATTAATTATGGAAATAAAAGTGATATTGTTAAAGCTCAAAAAAATAGTCCTGACGTAAATGTATTAAACGGTTTACATTTTAATCCGGACAATGACAGTATAAAAATTGATGATGCCAAAACTTATTTGTCAAACCTTTCTACATCAGACAAAGCAAATATGTGGAAATCCATGGCAATGACTGCATATGCTGATTCTCCTGAGCAGATTCAAATGCTTGATTCAATGACTGAAACCCAGTTAGCTGCCATGCTTGATTCATATTTAGAGAATCCTAAAGATGAAGAAATGCTTTCTATATATGATAACTATATAGATGTTGGAAGCTATGATGATAATATGAAAAATTTTGGATACGTAAGCCTTGGCGCTCCTTCATCAATTAGCATTTATGCTGATACATTTGAAGATAAGGATTCAATATCTGATTGTATTGACAAGTATAATAAAGATGTAAAGGACGATAAGGATAAAATAACATATACTGATTACGTTGCTTTACTTATGTCAAGTATCACTACAATTATTAATGTAATAACTTATGTATTAATTGCTTTCGTTGCAGTTTCTCTTATAGTTTCATCTATTATGATTGGTATTATAACTTATATATCTGTACTTGAAAGAACAAAAGAGATTGGTATTCTTCGTGCAATTGGTGCATCAAAGAAAAATATTTCTCAGGTATTTAATGCTGAAACATTTATTATAGGACTATTCTCCGGAATGATAGGTATAGGAATAACCTGTCTTCTACTGCTTCCTATAAATGCAATTATTCATACAGTTACAGACTCAACTAATGTAAATGCATTTTTACCTGTTCAAAGTGGAATTATATTAATTGTTTTAAGTGTTATTTTAACGTTGATTGGCGGATTTATTCCTGCTAAAAAGGCAGCAAAGAAAAACCCTGTTGCAGCGTTGAGAAGTGAATAAATTAATTCTTAAAATATCTGTGATTTATATATATGATAAACACTTTTATACTAAAGCCCGGGGCGTTGTCCACACTCCGGGCTTTAAGTATATTTCAAACTAAAACATCATCTTTACCAAATTCTTATCTTTCATAAAATTGCTCATTTCATATAAAACAAGCACATCTGTTATATTATTAGATTGTACAATACTTTGAAGATTTCCACTAAAATATCTGTAATCCACAATTGTAATTGTCTTATAATCTTTTAATAAAAATGGTGTAAAACTATTTGCATATGAATCTTTTATTATTAACAAATTTTTATCGTTATTTGCCTCATTGTTTTCAATACTAACTACACCATAATTTCCACCAAAGAATACCTGGTATTTATCTTTTTCTTTTAATTTATCTATATGGTAAATTTCTGATTTTTTACCATTAATCATCACATTACATTGGGGAATATTTTCTGCTATTTCTATCGAATCGCCTTTTTTCTTTTTATCAAGAACCTTTGAATATAATGTTCCATAAAATTTATCTGTCACATTTTTCATTTTCAAATTTTCATAAGGTTCACTTTCTATTCCCGCCGCTTTACAAAATTCATTATAAGCAATAAATGCACCTTTAGTTGTCCAATGGTGGTCTGTCTTATAATAAATATAATCTTTCGATAATTTCTTCAACGCGTCATATGTGTTTACGATTTGAGTATTATTGTCTGCATTATTTGTAAATTCCTTTTCTGCTATTTTTTCATAATAATTATAGTCGTAAACATCTGCATGTTTTGGTAATTTATCAGTTAATATATTTCCGGAACCAGGAATTAACATTACATAACTTTTAAGTTCTTTATTTTTATTAAAAAATGTATTTATGTATCTTATATTATTTTTCAGCTGTTCTTCACTCACATCTTCATTTGTTATTTTTTCAAGATAATAACCATCTTTTCCAATGTAAGCTCCTTCTATATCCTTAATTCCCGTTAACTCTTTAGCCACGCTCCTTAAAGTAATCAATTTTTCTCTTTCAGGAATCTGGTCACTAATAAAATTTTCTAATGACTTTTGAAAATCAGTATTTTCTATATTGCTTAAACTAATTTGGGGTCTTTCCTCTAAATATCTGTTTTCATTCTCCGAAAAGCTTCTATCCTTTGTGGCAAAAATCTCTATTCCCGTTCCGGCAAGAATAAGTACCATCACAATGACAAATATACAATTTATTTTTCTCATATTTTCACCTTTTAATGTTCTTCTAACAAGACTTACATATTAATACTAATTTTTTCTTATAGTATAAACACATATCTCTATTAAAAATATACTTACCCTTTCCTTTAAAATCTAAAATATAAAAACGGGTTATATGAATCTCCTACTAAAAATGCAACACATATAAAGAACAGAATTAAACATGCCACATTACTTACAATTAATTTAACATTATTTGAAACATTCATTTTAATTGCAACCTGACCTACAATATATTTTGGTAATTTTGTGCTTGCTATAGCTGCAATTATTAAAATAACTGCGTATGATCCTATATAATATAAAGACATTTCTCCAAGAAACGGAGTTTTAATTCCAAACATTGCCTTAAAGAATGTACCCATTTCTGACATGTCAGTACATGCAAATATAACCCAGCCACATACTATTAAAATCAATGAATAGATATGTTTTAAAATATTTGGGCATTTATTTAACACTTTTTTTAACACAAATTTTTCCAAAACTAAAATTATAAAGAAATATAATCCCCAACAGACAAAATTCCAACCTGCACCATGCCATAATCCTGTTAAGAACCAAACTATAAATAAGTTAAATATCTGTCTTGGAACTCCTTTTTTATTTCCACCAAGTGGTATGTACAAATATTCTCTAAACCATGTTCCAAGAGTCATATGCCACCTGCGCCAAAACTCAGTAATGCTTTTTGACTCATATGGATAGTTGAAATTTTCAGGAAATTTAAATCCAAACATTTGCCCTAAGCCAATTGCCATATCCGAATACCCTGAAAAATCAAAATAAATTTGAAAAGTATATGCGATAGCTCCTACCCATGCCATTGATGTAGTGATTGAAGACATTGCCGATATTTCGTCCCATAAATTTCCGACCTGATTTGCTACGAGTATTTTCTTAGAAAGTCCAACAATAAATCTTCTAAAACCATTTGCTATGTCATCTATATTTTCATTTCGTCTGGCTATCTGATTTTCAACATCACTATATCTTACAATCGGTCCTGCTATCAATTGCGGGAACATGCTCACATACATTCCAAAATTTATTATATTGTGCTGAACTTTAACTTTTCCAAGATAAACATCTATTGTATAAGATAATGTTTGAAATGTATAAAATGATATACCTATCGGAAGGGCTATCTGCAATAATGATACAGATGCACCAAATAAATTATTTATATTTGTAATTACAAAATCCGTATATTTGAAAAATGCCAGTATTCCCAAATTTACAAATACCGACATTATCATTACGATTTTGCAGATTTTTTCATTATGTTTTTTTCTAAATGTTTCTATCAGCATTCCATTACAATAGTCAAATGCTGTTGAGAAAATCATTATTCCAACATATATTGGTTCACCCCATGCATAAAAAATAAGGCTGAATACAAATAGTACTGTATTTCTTAGCTTTCCAGGGCATATATAATATACTGCCAATACGATAGGCAAAAATAAAAACAAAAAAACTCCGCTGCTAAATACCATATATTTTTCCTTTTTTATTTAAAGCTATCTTCAAATGCTTTCTTTATTTCACTTGCATTATCACTTACAATTAAAACAGCATAATCATCTTTAACAAATATCTGTGCATCATTTGCTCTGTCTACCTGTGTTGGGTCATAACTTTTGTAAAATGCAATTCTGTCCTTAATATGTTTTTCAAGGCTCTTTTTTGCTTCATCTACGTCTTTGCTGTTTTTAACTCTGATAACAGCAACCTCTTCAGCCGTTCCTTCCTGTGCATAATCTAAAAAATATTTGTCAACCTTACTGTAATCCATATCCGAAAGATACGCAAATAAATCTTTTGTATTATCTGAATCAGAATTTACTGCTAACATTGTTGGCATATCTGTGTCTGCTGCCATCATTGTTTTTTCAAGTTTAGTCATATCTATTTTATTATTGTTATTTCCACATCCAACCAACTGAATTGCAAATACACACACTAATGCAATGTTAAATATTTTTTTAATAAACTTATTTTTCATATTAATATTTCCAAGGTGCCATTACAGCACCTTGGACTCCTCTCATTATAATCTTTTATGTTGCCAGAATCAAAAGCCCTAAGCCCACATAAGTTTTCTTATTCAGCTACTGCTTATTCGCTTTCATCAGCTGCTCCTTCATTTAAGCTTTCATTCTCTATTGCTTCATCTGATGAACCAATTGTTCTTGAACTACTTGTTATGTCTCCTAAATCTCCATCTTCCATTCCGGTCATTCCTGAAAAATCACTAAAAGCTTTATCTACAGCTTTGTTAATCTTTTCAGTAATCTTATCTGATAAATTATCCATAGCTGATGTGTCATTGTAAGAAGATATATACACAGCCATTACCTTATCACCATTATCTGCATCAATTAACTTAGCTGATAAATTATAACTATCTGTAACATAATTTGAAATCGACTGTACAATTGCATTTATTATGCTGACTTTTTCATCATCTACATCCTGTCCTAAATTATAAGCGAGAAAATATTTCTTATCTTCGATTGCTTTTTTTATTTTCTTTGGAAGTTTATATACATCATCTAATTTTTCATTATTCACTACTGCGTAGTTATATTTTGTTCCTGTTGCTGCCGGGAAGAAATCTGTATTCCATTCATAATTGTCACTACATTCTTTATCATTCATATTAAAATGTGAATAATTTGGACTTCCTGCATCTGAATAAATATCTGTATGATACCATTCACCATCAAGTTTTACTTCATCCCATGAATGGATTCTGTCAGTTGTATGTACTACTTTACATTCAATATCCATCATCTGCATAAATAATCTGAAAGTTGTTGCATATCCTACACAAACCGCTGTTTTAGATTTTAAAACACCATTTGGAGTTGCTGCATTCTGACCTGATGTTGGAATTACAGACATCATTCCTGTATCATTCTTTATATTTTTTACCATCCAATTGTACACAGCAAGTTCTTTTTCATAATCTGACATTCCATCTGTTATTATTTCATCAAGAACTTTCTTAGCCATATCAAGAGTATCTTTATCTTCCTTGCTTAAAGAATTTTCTCTTCCTTCTTTATATGCATCAGAAATATTTTTTGTTGATTTAATTGTGTATTCGTCAGCAATAACAACATCATCTTCCTGTGCCACATCCTCATCTTTTGCAAGGGTACTGTCAACACTTGTCTTTAATCCACTGACTTTATTAAACATTACAGCACTTAATGTAATACTTGCTCCCATTCCTACTACCAGTACAGCTAAAATACACCATACTGCAATCCATTTTTTCTTTTCCATGATTTACTCCTTTTTTGTAATCTGAATTTTAGATAACGCGGTAAAAACTCTAAAGTCTCAATGCTTCTTTTTATTTATAATCACATTATATTATTGTAATGGTGCATATATTGTTATGAAATTTTTTAATTTTTTCTTAAGTACCTATAACAATGATATTACTTATATTGCATATTTTTTATACATTAGTTACGTGAATAATTGATTTTTATACAAGAGTTACGTGAGTAAATAGATTTTAATAAAAAAAGAAATATGATATGATTTCAAAGTAAACGGCTCTAAACTTTATATTATGAAAAGTTTAGAGCCGTTTATTTTATCAATTACTTTTAATCACTGCAAATTACTTATCTGTTTTATATTTTTTGTTTGTTTTTTTATTATACTCACTGCATTTTCATATAACCAATGTATTCCCAAAGGCATTGCCACTCCGGCAACATACTATATAAAACCAAAACGGACTTATAATCCAGGCTCTTGACAAATCAATTGACTGGTCTTTTTTTACAATTAATATATAAATCAATATTGCTATAACAAATGAGTCAATAATGCTAATATATAGTGTTCAAACTTAGACAGAACGAAGCAAAATAGGCACATTGAGAAAAAAACACCGGAATAAACCAAAATGCCAATAAAAACATCCCCGGACTCGCAAAGCCAAAACCATTTATCATAATTGTAAGAATATCTCCTAAATTCATATACTTTGACTGCGACATTCCTATTCCCTTCATTATATCTATTAAAGAGTTTCTCTGTGTATCTTTCATTTTTCTCCTAAAAGTAGAAATATCAATCTAATGTCTTAAACTAAAAAATAACTACTAAAAGCATCTTAAACTGTTCCTTACCATAAACTGCATGTGGATGTTTTGCAGGCATTACAATTGATTCACCTTCATGAAGTTCATATTTTTTTCCATCAATTGTTATTTCTCCAACTCCATCAAGGCATGTTACAAATGCATCTCCGCCTGATTCATGAGTACTAATTTCTTCACCTTTGTCAAAAGAAAATAATGTAACACTTACAGCATCATTCTGTGCAAGAGTCTTGCTGACTACCTGTCCATCCTGATAGGATACCTGTTCTTTTAAAGTTAAAACCTCTGCTTTATTAATATTTTTAATTAACTGTTCCATATAATTTACCTCTTATATTATGCTACTGCTTATTATTTGCATTTGCATAAAAAATATTAATATTATTCTTTTCCATCCCAGCAATATGTACATAATTTACATTTATCTATTCCTACTGAATCTAACATATCATCTAATCTGTTAAATTTTAATGATGTGAAGTTAAGTTCTTTTCTGATTTCTTCAACCATACATTCATATTTTTCAGAATCCGGATTAGCATATTCTTCTAAAACTTCATCTGTTACATTTCCATTTTCAAGTCTCTCTATAACTCTTCTTGTAATTAATTCCATTTCTGATGATGAACGTGAGAAATTCAAATATTTACAGCCATATAATAATGGTGGGCATGCAGGTCTTATATGAACTTCCTTAGCACCACTCTCATATAAAAATTCTGTTGTTTCTCTAAGCTGTGTTCCTCTTACAATTGAGTCATCAATTAATAAAAGGCTTTTATCTTTAATTAATTCTTCTACTGCTAACAATTTCATTTTTGCAATTAAATTTCTCTTACTCTGAATTGTTGGCATGAATGATCGAGGCCATGTTGGTGTGTATTTGATAAATGGTCTTGAAAATGGGATTCCTGATTCATTTGCATAACCAACAGCATGTGCAATACCTGAATCTGGTACACCTGCTACAATATCAGGCTTAACATTATCTCTCTGTGCCATCTTCATTCCACAGTTATATCTCATCTGTTCTACACTTACACCTTCATATGAACTTGCCGGATAACCATAGTATACCCATAAAAATGTACAGATTTTCATATCATCACCTGGTTTTTGAAGAGTTATGCAATTGTTTTCTGTCATAACTACAATTTCTCCAGGACCTAATTCTTTATAATCTGTATATCCTAAATTTTTATAAGCAAACTTTTCAAATGACGCACAAAATGCACCTTCTTTTCTTCCGATTACAATCGGTGTTCTTCCGTATTTATCTCTTGCAGCATAAATTCCTGCATGATTCATAAGTAAGATTGATAATGAACCGTCTATTTTTTCAAGTGCATAATTCATTCCTTCGATAAGGTTATCTTTTTGATTTATAAGTGCGGCAACAAGCTCTGTAGCATTAATTTCTCCACCACTCATCTCCTGAAAATGTGAATGACCTTTGTCAAATAACATCTTTGTAAGTTCATCCATATTGTTAATCTTACTAACTGTTGTAAGTGCATATGTACCATGATGTGAACGTACAATTAATGGCTGTGGTTCATAATCTGAAATACAACCGATTCCGTATTTTCCCTTCATCGTCTGTATGTCTTTATCAAATTTTGTACGGAAAGGAGAATTTTCAATATTATGAATTGAACGATTGAATCCGTCTTCTCCATAAACTGCCATTCCACCACGTCTTGTTCCTAAATGTGAATGATAATCAATTCCAAAAAACAAGTCAAAAACGCTATCTTCTTTAGATGCCACTCCAAAAAATCCACCCATTAGTTATTACCTCGTATTCTATAATATATTTTACTTTTGTTTATCACCGTCTGCATTTTTAGACGGGATTCTAATCTCAACCAATATATTTTAGCAGAAAAGTTTATAAGGTTCTACTGTTTTGTAGCATAAATAGTAATTTTAATAAACAGTTTTGAAATATTTCCAACCAAGCATTTTTACTATTTATGGTCTGAATGTTTTTAATGCTTCTATTGTCTGTGTTATCAAATCATCCAATGTCCAACCAAGCATATCTGCTCCACGCTCTCTCATTATTTCCTGTTCTTTTATGCAATGTTCCTCCGGATACATTTCAAAATCGAAATCATGTAAAATGCCGTTCCTACAAATAAGTAACTGCACATTATTGGAATTGATTTTATGAAGGCTGTTTCTATTTCCTTCTTATTCATCCTTTTTTTCTCCGTTGTTTTTCGGGAGATCATATGTATCTAAGAAATGATGTTTAACACCATCTTTTTTATATGCAACAACCGTATCTAAATTTACATTTTCTATACTCTTAAAAATATTTCCTTCTACATATGGATTTGTCTGCTTCAATGTTTTTATAAGTTCTTTAATTTCAACTCTCTTAGATCTGTTTTCTTCATTATTGCAGGTAGTACATGTATCGGTAAATTTGCATGCACACTGGATGAATCTTAAATTATTATAATCTCTCCACGCCTTAATATCATCTTCTCTTACAAGATATAATGGTCTGATTAATTCCATTCCCTCAAAATTTGTACTATGAAGTTTTGGCATCATTGTCTGAATCTGTGAGCCATAAAGCATTCCCATAAGAATTGTTTCTATTACATCGTCATAATGATGTCCTAAAGCAATCTTATTACAGCCTAATTCCTGAGCAAAATGATATAAATGTCCTCTTCTCATTCTTGCACACAAATAACATGGTGATTTTTCCACATTAAAAACTGACTCAAATATATCTGATTCAAATATATGAATAGGTATGTTTAACTTTCTTGCATTCTCCTCTATGACTTTTCTGTTAGCCGGGCTGTATCCCGGATCCATAACTAAAAATTTAACATCAAATTCAAATTTATTATGAAGTTTTAATTCCTGAAAAAGCTTAGCCATAAGCATTGAGTCTTTTCCACCTGAAATACATACCGCTATTCTTTCTCCCTCTTTTACAAGTTCATACTGATTAATTGCTTTTGTAAATTTGCACCAGATTTTTTTCTTAAACTTCTTACGAAGGCTTTGCTCAACATCTTTGCTTATATCCTCTGCTTCCTGCTGTTTCATCATATCTAAAAGCCATGCAACATACCCACCTTCAAGGCTTTCAGCATCATATCCCTTTTCCACAAGATTTTGTGCTACTTCAATACTATTCTGTCCTCTGCTGCAGCAAATAATTAATCTTTTTGTTTTATCAATCAATTCACTGTTTTCTATTTCTTCTGCCTGAATAGTTATTGCTCCCGGAATTTCTCCGTGTGCAATCTCTGATTCATTTCTCATATCTATTAACTGATATTCATCAGCGTTCATGGATTTTAACTGTTCTATTGAAACACTCATATATAATCTCCTATATTAAGATTTTCTCTATTGTTTTACATTTAATCTATCAATTATAACTTACTAACATAAGCCTTATATCTGAAAAATTTTATCCAAATCAGGCATATATTTTAGCCATGATTTATCTTTTTATATTTCCTAAGTCTTTCAAAACTTCTCCTGCAATAATCAGTCCCACAACTGAAGGAACAAATGCTACACTTCCCGGAATGTCTCTTCTTTCCGTGCATTTGTGCTTAGCTCCAGGTGGGCAAATACAGTGAGTTCTACAGCTTGTTGCCATATCTTCAATTGGTCTCTTTGGCATTTCTTCTGAATAAACTACCTTTAATT
The DNA here is from genome assembly GCF_003461285.1 of Eubacterium sp. AF17-7. Lineage (NCBI taxonomy): Bacteria > Bacillati > Bacillota > Clostridia > Eubacteriales > Eubacteriaceae > Eubacterium > Eubacterium sp. AF17-7. The sequence continues at coordinate 14,607 of NZ_QTWU01000021.1, forward strand.
TCTTAACCCCGCGCTTCTTTAATTCACGACGCATAACTTTAGCTAAAGGACAGACTTTCGTTTTATAAATGTCTGCAACCCTAAACATTGTAGGGTCCAATTTATTTCCCGCTCCCATTGAACTTATAATAGGTATATTTAATTCTTTAGCCTTCATTACCAAAGAAATCTTTGCCGTGACCGTATCGACCGCATCTACAATATAATCATATTTGTCAAATGGAAATTCATCTGCATTTTCAGGAAGAAAGAAACAGTTATGGATTTCTACTTCTGCGTCAGGATTAATCTCTAAAATTCTTTCCTTCATAACTTCAGTTTTATATTTGCCTACAGTCTTTCTCGTAGCAATAATCTGCCTGTTTAAATTAGTAAGGCATACTTTATCATCATCTATAAGGTCAAAATGCATTACTCCACTGCGGACAAGTGCTTCACATACATATCCACCGACACCACCTATACCAAATATAGCCACTCTTTTATTTGCCAGTGTTTCCATTGCTTCTTTTCCAAATAAAAGTTCTGTTCTTGAAAACTGATTTAACATAATTTTTCTCTCTATCTTTCTACTGTGTTTTCTAATTTAATCAATCGGAAGCCGTTTTCCTACTGTTATAATAGGATTATTATAAAATTGCATAATATTTTTGTCAACGAATAATAAGCTGCGGTCTTATATGTCTAAATCATAAAACCACAGCTTATTATTGTACTATAAAATTGGTAATTGTTATATAAAAACCTGTATTTGAATTTTCAAATAAATTTCATCAAAGTAAGGGGTTTTTGCTCCTAACATCTTTAAATATAAACAACTTTATTTCTATGCGTCCTTTAAAAATGCTTTGTAGCATCTGTATGCTTCATATACATCTGCCTTGTTTGTTACTTCCCATGGGGCATGCATACTTAATACTGCCACACCACTGTCAATAACTTCCATTCCATATAATGCCATAATATAAGCGATTGTTCCGCCACCGCCTGCATCAACTTTTCCAAGTTCCGCCATCTGGAAATTAACACCATTATCATCCATAATCTTTCGCAAATCAGCTAAATATTCTGCATTTGCATCATTAGAACCTGATTTTCCGCCTCGTCCTGTGAATTTGTTAAATACAACACCTTTGCCCATAAATGATGAGCTGTTTTTCTGGAATACGTCTGCGTATAAAGGATCAAATGCAGCATTTACATCAGATGATAACATTCTGCTGTTTGCAAGGCATCTTTTAAGTTTAATTTCACTATATTCTCCTGTTAAATTAAGAAGTTCAGCTACTGTGTTTTCAAAGAATCTTGACTGCATACCTGTTGCACCAACACTTCCGATTTCTTCTTTATCTACTAAAAGGCAGCATGATGTTTTATCTACGCTTTCCATGTCAAGCATTGCAATTAAAGATGTAAATGCACAAACTCTATCATCCTGACCGTATGACATAATCATACTTCTGTCAAATCCCATTTCTCTTGCTCTGCCTGCAGGCACTACTTCAAGTTCAGCTGACATGAAATCTTCTTCTTCCATTTCATACTGTTCTTCTAAAATCTTTAAAACGCCTTTCTTTGTTGCTTCCTTCTCTTCATCATTTAAAGGAATTGTTCCAATTAATATATCAAGATTTTCACCTTCAACTACCTTAGTAGCTTTCTTTTCCATCTGGGCAGATGCAAGATGAATAAGTAAATCTGTTACACAAAATACAGGGTCTTCCGGTTTTTCTCCTATATTTACATCAATTGTTGTTCCATCTTTTTTTACAATAACACCATGTATTGCTAAAGGAAGTGTAACCCACTGATATTTTTTAATTCCACCATAATAGTGAGTATCTAAATATGCCATTCCTTCTTTTTCATATAAAGGATTCTGCTTTATGTCCATTCTTGGAGAATCCACATGAGCACCTAAAATATTCATTCCTTTTTCAAGTGGCTTATTTCCTATGTTAAATAAAGCAACTGTCTTATTCATGCATACAGCATAAATTTTATCGCCCGGCTGTAAAGTTTTATTTTCTTCCATCGCCTTTTCAATACTTATATATCCTTTTTCTTCTACTCTTCTTACTGTGTCTTTTACACATTCTCTCTCAGTTTTACACTCTGACAAAAAATTAATGTAATCTGCATTTAACTGCTGTAATTCTTTCATCTGTGCTTCATCATATGTCTTCCATGCATTTTTTCTTTCCATATTGCTCATTCCTTTCCAAATCTATGTTCAAGACTTTTAAATCTTTTTCTATTTTTATTCTGCCACCATTTTAGAAGAATTATTTATACAAGTCAATATAAAGCACTATCCCCTTTTTTATAATTAACATTATTTCAGCGATACATTATTAAAAAAAATATATTCAAAAGTCATAACTCTTTTATAAATAATAATAGGAGGGCGTTGTTTTAGCGACGTCCTCCTTTATTTTATAAAAACAAAATATCAAATATGTGTATGAAATAATATTTATATATTAAACAAACACCAATTATTCCTTTATTATATTTTTACTGCAGAAATATGATATTAAGAAATATCCACCATATATTACAAGTAAAATTATTGCTGTCATACCAATTGATGGTCCAATCATTTTCGTTCCAATAAAATCAAGTATTTGTTTTGAAAACATCATTCCAAATATCGAATGAACAATTGCAAGTGCTAATGGGAATATGAAAAACAAAGCTGTCTGTCTGAACAATGCCTTATTAATCTGTTTCTCATCTGCACCAAGTTTTCTAATCATTCTAAATCTTTCCACATTATCTGCACTTTCTGATAATTCTTTCAAAGCCAGAATTGCTGCACCTGATATCAGAAGAATAACTCCAATGTAAAGACCTATAAATGCACCTATTGCTCCAATACCAACTGCACTGTCTATAATATTATTTTTAGTATTAACCATTGGTACCATATAATTCCATCTAGTCTCATCATAAATCTTTTCTACTTTCTGTTCAAATTTTTCTACTTCTTTCTTATCATCCATAGAATAGTTAGCTGCAATAAATTCTCTTATTTTATGATTTTCATCAACTATGCCATCAGGAACAATTATTATTCCTGTATTTGAAGGATTTCCTGACATTTCTATAAAACCTTCTTGGCATTCCTTGTATTTTGGTATTAATTCATTACCAAATACATTAATTTTCACTCCTGCCTTTAACGATTTATTTCTTAATTTTATCATTGGACTATAGTCACATAAAACAATATACTCATCATCATTTAATTCAATAGTATCTTTTCCGTAAAATCTTGCAAGTCTGTTATAATCGCTAACTTTTACAATGTTCTCCGGTACCTCAAGCATTGTCGGAGAATTATCCTTTTCATCATTGTTTCCTAATGTGTCATTCAATGTAACATTTTCTGACTGATAAATATATAAATCTACATATTCCTTTAAATATGGTTCAATATTATAACCGTTTTCCTCAAAAAACTGAAAAATACTCTTATTAGAACTTTCAACTTCCTTCTTACCATATCCGTCTTCTTTGCTTAAATTTACAACTTTATTAAAGTTAATATCAGCCGGTACTCCCTGCTTTAAACTATCATTTAATGAATTCCTAATAGATAACCCACTTGAGAGTACACAAATTGTAATAAATAACATTAAACTTATTATTGTCATTGAAAATACATTCGTATTTACCCTGCTGCTCATTTGTCTGAAAGTAAATGTATTTAATCCTTTATAATAAATTCCTTTCATTGATGAAACAGCTTTAAGTAATAATCCTGAAACTGACCAAAAAAATAGAAATGTACCAACACACCCCATTACAATATAAATTGCTAACTGTTTTCCGCTTGTTATTTTATTGTATCCTGAAGTAACGTTATAATATGCTATTATAAGCATTACAATAGAAATGGCGAAAATAATTCCACAGATAATAGGATTTTTTAATTTAATTTTCTCAGTCTTTCTATTACCCTGAAATAAATCAATTAATTTGCATTTATTAATACTAAAAGTATTAAATATAATTACGATTACATATATCAATACAAAATTCAAAATGGTCTTTATGCACGCCTGACTTGAAAATACAAATTGATATTTTGACATGTCAGCCTGGAACATACTTGCTACCAGAAAACTTGTAAACTGAGAAGCTCCTATTCCAATAATTATTCCGACTACTAATGAAATAATTCCGATAATTAATGTTTCAAAGAATAGAATCAACGAAACTTTTCTCTTTCCCATTCCTAATACCAGATAAAGGCCAAACTCTTTATTACGCCTCTTCATTAAAAATCTGCTTGCGTAAATTACAAGAAATCCTAATACACATGCAATGAACACACTAACCCATGACATAATCTGTGTTAATAATTTGACTATTTCCCTTGTGTCATTTGAAATTTTTAACATTGCCGACTGTGTTTCTATTGCATTAAATATATAAAATATTGCAACACCTAATATCAAAGTAAAAAAATAGATTGCATAGTCTTTCATACTTTTTTTAATGTTTTGAAATGATAATTTAAAGAGCATCGCTTAAGTCACCCCCTAACAAAGTAACTACATCGATAATCTTATCGAAAAATTCCTTTCTTGTATCATCACCTCTATTTAATTCATTGAAGATTTTTCCATCTTTTATAAATATTACTCTTGATGCATAACTTGCTGTAAATGAATCATGAGTTACCATTAAAATTGTAGCTTTATAATATTTATTTAAGTGCGAAAATCTTTCAAGTAACATCTTTGCTGACTTTGAGTCTAATGCTCCTGTTGGTTCATCAGCTAATATTAATTCAGGATTTGTAACAAGTGCTCTTGCTGAAGCTACTCTTTGTTTCTGACCTCCTGACATCTGGTATGGGTACTTATTTAAAACTTCTTCTATTCCAAGTTGTGTTGCAACTTTTTTTACTGCTTCGTCAATCTTTGTTGCGGGTACATTCTGGATTGATAATGACAAAGCAATATTTTCATAAGCTGTTAATGTATCAAGTAAATTAAAGTCCTGAAAAATAAATCCTAACTTTTCTCTTCTAAATTTATTTAACTTGTTGCCTTTTAAGTTTGTTATGTCTTCACCGCCTACAAATATATGTCCGCTTGTTACCTTATCAATTGTAGAAATACAGTTAAGTAAAGTTGTTTTTCCACTTCCTGAAGCTCCCATTATGGCAACAAATTCTCCTTCATCCACGTCAAATGAAATATTGTCTATTGCTTTTGTAAGATTTAATTTGTTTCCGTAATATTTTTCTATTTGTTCGATTCTTAATATGCTTTCCATATTTAAATCTCCTTTCACATTTTTTATACTGACATAATTTTATATGAAAAACACATATTAGTCGTTTTTTTAATATTACATAACATTACAATTTTGTAATGTTACCATTTTAAATTATTTTCCTAAACCACCGTGTCAAAATAATCATTCTTTCCAAATGTTATTCTGACTTCAGTGTATTTCCCTTCCTCCGATTCAATATCTATTTTATGTCCAAGCTGCTCGCACAGTCCTTTCGCAATATAGAGACCCATTCCTGTTGATTTTGCATATTTTCTTCCATTTTCTCCTGTAAATGACTTGTTAAATACACGTGATAAATCTCTTTTTGGTATTCCAATTCCATTGTCTATGATATGCAGTACAACTCCTTCTTCACTTTTTTCACTATATATTTTTAATTCTTTTTCGCCATGGTCTTTCATGTATTTAAATGAATTACTCATTATCTGATTGATTATAAATTCCATCCATTTGTTATCTGTAACTACTTCATTTTCAACATCTTTAACTGAAAAATTTATTCTATTTTCAAGAATCATATCTTTATTTTTCATTGCCACATTTTTTATTAAAGACTGCAGAGAAACTTTTGTAAATTTATAATCTTCCTTTGCATTTTCTGACCTGACAAAATAAAGAACCTGTTCTGTATAGTCATCAATTCTCTTAATCTGTTCTACATATTTTTTATCCATTTTATCATTTCATTATGACACATAAGTCTAAGACTCAATATCGGGAGCTTGACCTCATGAACCCACATTTCCACGTAGTCCTTAAAATCATTAACACTGTTTTCATAAATTTTAACATTTTCAATCATTGATTTATTTATATCCTGCAAAATCTGATAATGAATTTGCCCCTCATAAAATGATGGTTCCTTCATTGTTTCACTTACAAAATATTTTTTATCAAGCCCATCTGTATTATTTATAAGTTCATCATAGTAATTCTTTTTTCTGAAAAAGTCCCAAAGTATAGAGAATATAAATGCAAATAGCCATAATGCTGCGTACATCACTATGGCTTCAAATTTTATTCTAAATACAGAAAATATGGAAAATGTAATTACAAAAAACATTATCCATATTATCACTACTATTTTATTGTCTTTTATATATTTGCCAAACTTCATGTTAAACAATACCCCTGTTTTTTTCTTGTTTCTATTGCATCTTTGTATCCTATCTCTGTTAGTTTTCCCCTTAATCTGCTTATGTTTACGGTAAGTGCATTATCGTTTACAAATTCATTGTTATCCCACAAGTCAGTCATTAACTCATCTCTAGATACAATACGATTTCTATTATTAAGAAGCATCTGGAAAATAATCATTTCATTCTTTGTAAGAACCAGCTCCTGCCCATTTCTGCTTATTGTTCCTTTACTAAAATTTACCTGAGCATCTTTGTAATTTGCAATATTTTTTCCACTGTCCGCTCTCTTTAATATGGCTGCAATTCTTAACAACAAAATTGTTGGGTTGTATGGCTTTGTTATGTAATCATCTGCTCCATAACTCATAGACAGGACTTCATCTGTTTCACCTGTTCTGCTTGTAACCATAATAATTGGAACATCCGATGTTTTTCTTATTTCACGAAGCAGCATTTCTCCATTTATTCCCGGAATATTTATATCAAGCAATAATAAGTCTGCATTTTTTTCTATTATATCATTCCTTGCATTATCAAATTGCTTTAAATACTCTGCTTCGTAACCTTCATTTGTCAGAAGCTCTGTTAACTCCTGACAAATTGTTTTTTCATCTTCTATAATTAATATTTTTTTATTTGACATTTTTACCCCTTATTTATTTTAAATAATTCTTTGCCGATTCAGTAACTGCAAGACCTCCTGTACTCGTCTCTTTAAGGCAAGGCGACATACTATTTCCTATTCTTCTCATGCTATCTATTACATCATCAGGTTCTATTGCACTTTCTATTCCTGCCATTGCCAGTTGTGTTGATGTGACTGCATTAACTGCCCCATATGAATTTCTTTTTATACATGGTACTTCTACTAAACCTGCCACCGGATCACATGTAAGTCCAAGCATATTTTTTAATGCAAGTGCTGCTGCATTAATTATTTCTCTTACTTTTCCACCTTGAAGAAATGCTAATGCTCCTGCTGCCATAGCACTTGCTGAACCTATCTCTGCCTGACATCCTCCTGCTGCTCCTGCAATAAATGCATTTGTTGCAATAACTTTTCCTATACCTGCTGCAACATACATTGCTTTTATCATTATTTCATCTTCTATATTGAAATGTTCCTGATAACTTATTAATACTGCCGGCAACACCCCGCATGCCCCTGCCGTAGGAGCTGCAACAATTCTTTTCATACAGGCATTCGATTCACCCATTTTAATTGCTTTTTCCATAACCAGCCCTATAAATTCACCACATATGTTTTTGTTTTCTTTATTATACTTGTGTAACTTTTCTCCATCTCCACCTGCTCGTTTACTAGCTGATTTTAGATTTCCATCATAGTTTTTGTCAGCTTCTTTCATAGCTTCATACATAATCTTCATTTTATCAAATGATTTTTCTTCAGTTCTTTCATTTTCTTCCATATCAGATTTTTGAATAATTTTCCATACTTCTATTTTTTCTTTATTCGATAATTCTTCTAATTCCTTTAAAGTATTATAGCTATACATAGCATTTCTCCGTTTCCTTTATACTCCTGCAAAATAAGTGACTTTTAATATTCCTTCAACATTTTTTAACCACTCTATTCCTTCTTTTGGAATTTCCTGATCACATTCTACAACCATTACTGCACTTCCACCTTTCGTAGCTCTGTATAATTGCATCGTTGCTATATTCACACATTTGTGTGCAAGCATGGATGTTACTTCTGAAACATGGCCCGGTTGGTCCATATTGTGAACAATAAGAGTTGGGCATTCACCAGAAAAATTTGTCTCAATTCCATCTATTTGTGCAATATTTATTCTTGAGCCTCCTATTGATTCTCCTATAATTTCCAACCTATTGCCATATATACTTTCTAATCTTATTAAAGCAGAATTTGGGTGTGCTTCTACAAGTTTTGCTTCACCAAATTCTATTTCTATATTTTTTTCTTTTGCAATTTCGAAACTTCTTGAAATCTTGTAGTCATCAGGATGCATACCTAATAATCCCGCTACAATTGCTTTCCTTGTTCCATGTCCTTCACCTGTTGCTAAAAATGAACCATAAAGCAATATTTCTGCTTTCTTTATTGGTTCTTCCAGCAATTTTCCTGCTACGTATCCTATTCTAACCGCACCTGCTGTATGAGAACTAGAAGGCCCCACCATTATCGGTCCAACAATATCAAATATATCCATATTCTACTCCTAACCATATACTAACATTTTTGTTTATTATATACCCACATATCTAATAAATACAGTATTTTACCTCTTATTTTATATAGGACATTATAGTTTATACATAAAAATAATACTGAGCTAACATTAAGTAGCTCAGTATTCGTGCCTTTAGTTTTATAACATTTTTTCTTTTTTTCTTTTTTCTATTCTTCTTGTTATTCTTTTTCCAATCTTTTCAATTATCATTGTTCCGTATCTCATCATTGGTTCAGTAACAATTGCAAATACGACAAACAGCATAATGCATTTTGTTGACATTCCTCTAATTGCAAATAAATCACCTAAATAGATACTGCACAATAAAAGTCCAACTATGCTTCCTCCCCATACACACCATCTAAGTGTGTTCATAGGTTTACTTATATTATATAAAATCATAAATCCTACTATGGATAAAAGCATAGTGCAGGCTGTAGATATATCCGTCTCGTTTACTTCAAATACCTGTCCAAATACAACCAATGCTCCAACTACAAGAACATCCGTGATTCCGGCAGGAAGCGCCTTTATTAAAACATTTGTTAAAAAGCTTCCTTGTATAATGTTTTTATTTGGTTGCAGTGCTAAGAAGAATGCCGGAATTCCTATTGTAAACATACTGATAAGCGATACCTGGGATGGCTCTAACGGATAATTTATCATAAAGCACACTGAAAACAGTGATAGCAAAAATGAAAATATATTTTTAACCAAAAACAAACTTGCTGAACGCTCTATATTGTTTACAACTCTTCTTCCTTCTAATACAACTGAAGGCATTGATGCAAAATTTGAATCAAGCAATACTAATTGAGAAGCCTGTGCTGCCGCATCACTACCTGACGCCATAGCCACAGAGCAGTCCGCATCTTTTAATGCAAGCACATCGTTTACACCATCCCCTGTCATTGCTACAGTTCTTCCTGCCTTCTTTAAAGCCTGTACAAACTGCCTTTTCTGGTTTGGTGTAACTCGTCCAAATACTGTATAACGAAGCACTGCTTCCTGAATATCTTCCTCACTGTGAAGAGTTGTTGCATCTATAAATTTATCAGCATTTTCTATTCCTGCCTGTTGTGCTACCTGTGATACCGTAATATGATTATCACCGGAAATTACTTTTATTTCAACGCCCTGATTTGCAAAATAATTGAATGTTTCAGGCGCCTCTTGCCTGATTGGATTTGACAAAAATACAAGAGCAATAGGCACAACTTTTTCTGTCAATTCTTTTCCATTTATTTCACCATCATATTTTCCAAATACAAGAACTCTATATCCTTCACTACTGTAATTTTCTATTTCTTCTTTATATTTTTCATAGTCATCTCTAAGGACAAATTCCGGTGCTCCTAAAACATAATTTGCATCATCAAATGCTGCACCTGAATATTTAAATTCTGACGAAAATGAACTTATTGATACTGCCTTTTTTCCTGATGGAGAATTAAAATAATTCTTAATTGCTTCCATAGTTATATTATCACTTGACATTCCTGCCGCAAAATCACTAAGCATTTCTTTAATAGATGGCATATTTTCTTTATCATATCCGTCCATTGGAACTGTACCGTTAACTTCCATTGTATTTTCAGTTATAGTTCCTGTCTTATCTACACACAAAACATTTACCCTTGCTAAAGTTTCAATGCACTTCATATCATGCACAAGAACTTTTTTCGATGCAAGTCGCATTACACTTACAACTAATGCCACGCTTGCAAGCAAATACAAACCTTCCGGAATCATTCCTATAACTGCAGCTACCATAGAAGTAATGCTCTTGCTAAATGATGCTTTCGCAAATATAAACTGCTGTCCAAAAAGTAATAATCCAATTGGTATAATTATAATACCTACAACTCCTACTAATTTATCTAAAACACGAATCATTTCTGACTGTTCTTCGTGATTCATTGCCTTTGCTTCTAATGTAAGTTTTGATATATATGAATCTTCACCTACTCTATCAAGTCTTGCATAACACTCTCCTGAAACAACAAAACTTCCTGACATTAATACGTCCCCCGGTTTCTTTGTTATTTCATCAGATTCACCTGTAAGTAATGATTCATTTGCTGAAACCTCACCTTCAACTACGATGGCATCAGCACATATCTGATTGCCTGCCTTAAAAAGTACAATATCATCAAGAACAAGTTCTTCTGCAGGGATCTCCCATTTTTGTCCGTCACGAACAACTACTGCCTTTGGTGCATTTAATACCGAAAGCTTGTCCAAAGTATTTTTTGCTCTTATTTCCTGAAAAATACCAATGCATGTATTAGCAATGATAACCGGTAAAAATGTAAGATTTCTAAAAGAACCTGCCACAATTAATAATACAGCAAGTACCGCAAATACTAAGTTAAAATACGTAAATACATTACTTTGTATTATTTCCTGTACAGATTTTGATGGTGGATCAACCGGTTCATTTGTCCAGCCATTTCTAGTATATTCTTCAACCTGTTGTCTGTTTAATCCATTATTAACGTCAGCCATGTATCTGTTAGTCTGCACACGTTCACGATGTTCTTTATTTTTTCTAAATTCTTTATCCTTCATATACGCTCCTAGATTATAATGCCATGTTCTAAAAATCTAAGCCCACATATATCTATTCATAAGTGGGTGAATGACTTTTGACGGATTGTAAGAGTTCGTAACACAGAACAATCCGTAAGCATCAAAGTCGTGTTTTTAACCTCGATATCATTTTACAACAATATTTTACCAATTTTTTTAGTTAATATCGTAAAGAATTTATTAAAATTATGTTACTTTTTTAAATAATATGGTTGTGAGACTTAATATAGAATTATCAATGTAATAAAATTAACATAAACTACTACTTTTTTTACAGTGGCAATAGATACTTTCTTAATAAAAACTGCGATAAATTTTCTGCCTTATTCAAATATTCATCAACAAGATTTGGATTAACTTTATGAGCTTTCGCAAGACTTAACATACCTATAATTCCATTCATAGGAGTTCTTATTTCATGAGACATATTTGATAAGAAGTCTGTCTTTGCCTGACTTTCTTTTTCTGCACTTTTAAGTTTCTCATTAATCTTCTGCAATTCTTCATGATAAGATGTAATATCTTTAAATTTTAAATAAGAAATTTTTATATCTAATTCTTTGATTTTTTTGCTGAAGATTTTTATACACTTTCAGTTTCTGAAGATTATTTATTTATCTTGATTTGACTTATAATTATACTGAACCTATGGGACGAATACGGCGCCCCGACAGCCTTTGCAGAGAGTATGAAGATAAAAATATTCCCTACTCTTTTGTCCCTTATATTCAATACTTTTTTTAATCTCCATTTTCCATACTTTTATAAATGCCCATATACCTATACTACTTTAAATACCCTATATTCCATACTTCTTTAAATCAACTTTTCCATTTACTACTTCAACCCCATCGGCTTCAAGTAATTTTGCCTGAGCTCCTTTTCCACCAAAAGCAAACTCTCCTGCCAATTCTCCTTTAGAATTAACTACACGAAAACATGGAATATTATCCGGGTCCGGATTTTTATGAAGTGCATTTCCAACTGCTCTTGCCATTTTAGGTTCGCCTGCCATTTCTGCAATTCTTCCGTAAGTTGCCACATGACCTTTTGGGATTTTCTTAACCGCCTCATAAATTCTTTTTGTCGGGCTGTCTGTGATAATATCATAACTTTCAGATATCATTCTCTTTATTTCTTTTTCGGGAACAGTTCCATCAAGAATTATTGTACTCCAATGTTCTTTATTTTGATGATATCCGGGAATTACAGATTTATAGGTTTCTCTCCAAAAATCTCTCCATTCAGGGTTAACTTTTATATTTAAGTTGATAAATCCATCTCTTTCATATATCCATAAAAATGCCTTCTTGCTTTTCTTTACTCTTACAAGCTGCCAGTTAGCATCTCTAAATGGTGTTTCTACATATGTATCTTTAAATGTCAAACCAAATTCTACTGCTTCCTGTCTTGTTCTCATTATCTTTTTCCTCTTTATGATTATTCTTAAACTTTTTCTTTTTTCTTCTAACTTCATTTTTATTTGCTATTTAACACTATAAAATTTTATATTATTCCACACTTTCAAAATTATTTAGTAAGAAAATGTTCTCTGTTAGGATACTTTTCTCTGTATGCTACCAATGCGGCTTTTTGTAAAATAGAAAATTCTTTATCTAAATTAAATGCATGTGGAGTGGAAAATGCAATCGCACTTATTTGTTCAGCGATTTTTTTTGCTATTCCTTCATCTGATAACTGTCCCATTCCAAAAACTGCTGACGTAAATCCTCTTCCATTTTTACTTACTTCTATAAATTTAAAAAATACATTTTTAAGTTCCAAAAACAAAATTTCACGCTTTTCATCCTGTATTTCATCTGAATTCAATAAACATAAGCCATTAATTATTTCATACAACTGCTTTCTTTTGCTTCCACTAATATCTACAGAATTACCCTCAGATAAATATTTCATTTCCATGAGGTATCCAACAAATTTATCTTTTTTAGGTTTCCTTTTTCCATATCTTGCAATCCATAATTTTTCTCTAAATGAATCAAGTTCACTATTATCTTTATTATCATTTAATATTCTAAGTCTGTTGTCTGCATTTGTTTCATTATAAAATTCTTCTATCCATGTATTCTGCATATTTCCGTTTTTCTCCATATTTATTATCTACTTATAAAATCATCTACATTATTAATATCAACTTTTTTATATTGGGATACATAATATTTCCCACTATCCAGGTTGTGTTTTTTCAAATCATTTCCTTTAAAAATATCCACAACTAATTTTGCTATTTCCATAGACTGGTCTTCCTTATCATTGTACACAGTTCCCTGCATTTGACCTTCTTTTACTGCAATTAATGCATCATTAAGTCCATCTATTCCACATATAATAGGCCATTCATCCTCGCCATAACCTGATTTTTTATAAGCTTCCACTGCACCAAGCGCCATCTCATCATTATTTGAAATAATCATTTCTATATTGTTACCATACTGATTTATTAGCTGTGTCGTTCTATTTTCTGCCCGTCCTCTATTCCAATCAGCAAATTGGTAACTAAGTTTTTCCAAATTAATTCCATTATTAATAATTGTTTTTACTGAACTGTCTGTTCTGCTTATTGCATCCTGATGTCCGGCCTCACCCTCTAGCAAAACATATTGTATTTTTCCATCATTATTTTTATCTACATTTTTATTCGCTTTTATATAATCTGCTGCAATCTGTCCCTGCATTACTCCTGACTGTTCTGCATCACACCCAACATAATATAATTTGTTCCATTGCATCAAATCCTCTTTTACCGGTTCTCTGTTAAAGAAAATAATTGGAATATTATTCTGTCTTGCCAGTTTAATAATTTTACCCGGAGCTGTTCTGTCAACTAAATTAACACACATTATATCGCAACCTGCATCAATCATTTCCTCAACAACTTCATCCTGATCACGCTGACTATCATCTCCATTTTTTTCAGACACTATTATTCTAAAATTATCATTTTCCATTGACTTTAGATTATCTTTAAGTTCCTGTGTCATTGCATTTATGAATGGATCATCCTGCGTGTATGTTACAACACCTACCCTAAGTGTTTTATCCAAATTTTTTTCTTTTTTCTGACATCCTGTAAAATTGCAAATCAATACAAATACCATTATTAAACTAACAATTCTTTTATTCATAAGAATACAAAAACCTTTCTATTTCATTAGAAAATAAATCATTTTGATAAAGTTCTTTTGACTCAACATCATAGCCTTTCATAGTGTAAAATGAATTATTAATTTTCTTACTTATTTCTTTTACACTATTGTATCCAATCTCATATCCATCAGGAATAATAAGACATTTTACATTGCCATGCTGAAGCAAATTTAATGATTTCATACTATTTCCAATACCATATATCTGTGCTCCGTTATATATTCCATTATCACTTTTTTCGCCTAAGTCATCTAAAGAATAATTATCCATAATAACTAAATAATCTACTTTATCCTTGCCATTTACAATATCACAAATATCCTGCTCCATTTTACCATTATATGTCCAACCTATATCTATGTTAGTTCCTTCTATGGCATCACAAAATCCTTTGTACTTGTCAATGGTTTCTTCTTTCGCATACTGGGCAAAAACAATGCCTGCTTTCTTATTTTCTTTTTCGCCTGAATCTGCTATCAGTCTTTTTCCTATCTCATATCCGATATTGTAGTGATTAGGTTTTATTACCGGATAGCCTGATTCACCACCATTCCCACTCACAAAAACATCTTCTGTAATTAACATGAATGGTATTTTGCCGCATACATTTTTTAATTGTGTTCTCGTATCGCTTCCTGGTGCAGGGCAAATAATAAACCCATCTATATTATTTTGCTTCTGCTCATTTATTAATTCGATTTCATCTTCTACTTCCTCAATATCATCTGTGTTACATATTATTAAATGTATTTCATTTGCCTTAGCTGAATCTTTTAGCCCTTTAATAAGTGCCTCCCAATTTTTATCTCCTGAATTTGGTATAATTACTGCCACTTTTTTTTCAGGAGTATTCTGGTCAAATATTTTAGTAATAAAAAATATTGCCATAACACAAAGTAATATTTCTGCAATAAGAAAGGCTATTTTATTTTTTTTCATTTTCAACCTTCCTTTCTACATTTTGTTTTTCTAAATTTGTGAGATTACTTTCATTATATGGAATTGCAGGTATATGAATTGTAACCTTTGTTCCTTCGTCAGCTTCACTTTCTACACTTAATCCATATTCATTGCCAAACATTAGCTTAATTCTTGAATGAACGTTTATGACACCAACTCCTGAACCATGTTTAGGTGTTTTATTATTATCCTTAAGAATATTTTCAACCTCTTCTTCTCTCATTCCCATTCCATTGTCTTCAACGGTTATAAAGATTTCATTATCTATCTTTTTACCTCTGACAATTATTTCACCGTCATCATCTATATCCATATTTCCTACACCATAATATATAGCATTCTCTAACAATGGCTGAATAACAAGTTTCACAATACAATAGTCATTAATTTCATCATCTATTTCAAATCTGATTTTGAATCGTTCTTTATATCTTGCCATCTGTATATTCATATAGCTTCTGCTGTGTTGTATTTCATCAGATATCTTTATGATTGTTCTTCCTTTAGACAAACTTATACGCAATAACTTAGCAAGTTCTGATATCATAAACACAGCTTCTTTATTTTTATTTGCCTCAACCATCCACGTAATTGATTCGAGCGTATTGTATAAGAAATGCGGATTAATCTGACTTTGCAATGCATCCATTTCGCTTTTTCTTAGTTCAGTCTGCTGCCTGATTATTTCCTGCATTAACTCTTCTATCTGTTCATATGATTTTCGCACTGAATATCCTAAATGTCTTATTTCCGATGAACCACCTATATAAATATCATTTTTTCCACCTGCTTCATACGCCTTAACAGATTCATTCAGGTTAAGTATTGGTCTTGATATTTTTCTTGATATAATTCTGTTTACCTCAAGAAGCATCATCACTAAAATAATTACAGTCGTAATTATATAATACCTGAATTGCTTTATACTCACTGTCTGTACCTTGTCCGGAATTACACCTACTACCTTCCATCCTGTGTATGAAATACTGCTTATTATATAATTATTTTTATGTCCATTAAACTCTAATTCATGTATTCCTTCTTCACATTTTGCCATTTTATTATTATTTTCCTTAAAAATACCCCTGTCTATCTCAGTTATTCTAGGATGATAGATAATTTGTCCATCTGAATCGCATAAATAATAATAAATTCCATTTGAATCTTTATTGATTCTATCTAAAGTTTCTTCAATGATTGAATATTTCATATCCACCAGTAGTACTCCACTTACCGGCTTTTCCCCATCATTTACATCCACCGAACGGCTCAGCGACACAACCCGATAATATTTATAAGCACCATCTTCAAACAGATTCTGTATATGAGGAATAGAAAAATGAATATTTTCAATTTCACTTTTAGCCATACTAAACCAACTCTGACTTTTAACATCAACATTATCTTTTTCAGATGCTATAGGCTCTGATGCTATCAGATTTCCGGAATTGTCATATAGTGCCATACTTTGAATCTTATCTGAATTAATTTCATACAATAAACTAAACTGTCTGTTAAACTCCTGACTCGAAACATCATATTGCTGAACTATATTGTAATTTGCAGCATTTGAAATCTGTCTTATATTTAATAAGTCAGAGTCCATTTTATCTACTATACTGTCTATAATTCCCTGTGTACTTGATATTAAAGTTTCTTTATTTGAAATTTTAAATCTATTATAAATAAGCATTCCCATAACAATAGTTGTCACTATTGTTAACGTTGTAAAGACCGCCATGATAATAGATTGAATGTCTAATCTAATAAATTCGCCACGGTGAAACCAGCTTCGAAATCTTTTTATTTTTACATTTTTGCTTTCTTTTTTTTTAACTTTATTCAATCTTCCCATATTCCCTGTA
This sequence comes from Eubacterium sp. AF17-7, assembly GCF_003461285.1. Lineage (NCBI taxonomy): Bacteria > Bacillati > Bacillota > Clostridia > Eubacteriales > Eubacteriaceae > Eubacterium > Eubacterium sp. AF17-7. The sequence continues at coordinate 31,863 of NZ_QTWU01000021.1, forward strand.
TATATTATGATGTTTGGGGCAAAAGCCCCGATTTTGATGACTACGGATTGTTTCATGCTACACGTTGTTTTATATTATTTATTTAATCTCTCATTTCTGTACTTTGATGGAGATACTCCGAATTTCTTCTTAAACACATAGCTAAAATAATTTGCATCTAAATATCCTACCTGCTCAGCTATTTTATAGCTTTTTTCATTTGTATCAAGTATCAATCCGGCTGCGATATCCATTCTGTAATCTGTAAGATATGTAACAAATGATTTACCTACTTCTTTCTTAAATACAGATGAAAAGTAAGAATTTGATACTCCCATTATAGAGCATACTTTATCCAGTGATAAATCAGGTTCCATATACCTGTCTGTTACTATATTTTGTGCATCATTAACCAAACTTCTGGATTTACTGTTTCGAACACTTTTTAATTTTTCACTTACTCCTAATGAACATTTAATAAGCCAGTTTTTCAAAGTGCTTTCGTCCATCTGAGGCACCCTTTCGTAAGGATTATTTATATCTCCTAAAAAGTCATTAAAATCTATAAAATTATTGGCACAAAATCTATAAAATGCCCCTACCATTTCCATAATCACTAAATTATACTGACTTACAGTATTTGCATTTTTATGTAATTTTTCAATTTCTTTACTAACCGCATCTTCTATTGATTTGTTGTCTCCTAAATATATCGCTTTAAACAAATCATGCATTTTAGAATCTTCTGACTGTAAAGTCATGTTCTGCTCGTTAGGTGCAATTTCTTCAATATTAATTGCCCTGTTTGTTCCATATAAAACTCTGTATGATACTGCTTCTCTTGCTCCTTCATAAGAATTGTTTATGTTTAATATGTTATCACATACTCTTCCTATACCTGCTGTAACAACAGCACCAATAACTCTGTTAACCCATTTGCAGAATTTATCACAAATATCCGTAAACTCTACCATTTTTTCTTTAGAGCTTAATTCAACAATTAGTACTGTATTCCCCAAATAAATAAATTCTTTGCAATTAAATTTTTTCGCAATTCTTTCCTTTATTTCTCTTTCTACAGACATTGATAATAGCAAGGGTTCCATATTTTCAGGAACATGATGTGTAGATGTATGGAAAACCACACAACAATAGAACGGGCCCTTTAAATCTATTTTATAGGAATCGACAAATTTTACATATTCTTCTTCATCAACTCTTCCTTCAATCAACGAAACAAACAAATTTGTCTGAAGAATTGGGAGTACATCATTAAAATAATTTTCAAGTTTTTGAACATTTAATTTTTCTTCTCTTTCCAAATCTAGTGAGTTTTTTACTCTCTTTAAACATTCAGTTAATTCGTCAGAATTTATCGGTTTTAACATATATTCTTCAACTTCAAGATGAACTGCCTCTTTTGCATATTCAAATTCGTCAAATCCGGTAAATATAATTATGTGAATATTTCTATAATCATCATTAAGCCTTTTGGACAACTCAAGTCCATCCATATATGGCATTTTAATATCTGTAATAACAACATCCGGTTGAGTTTTTTCGACAAGTTCTAATGCCTTTACTCCATTTGTTGCACTTCCGACAACTTCAAAGCCTAACTCATTCCACGCTATTTTTTGTTCAATAACATCAATAACTTCTGCCTCATCGTCAACCAGGATAACTTTATATTTATCCATAATACTTTCCTTATCTCACTCTAAATTTAATGCAATATTTTTCTCAGGCAATCTTCATATATTTAATAGAAAATCGACCTCTTTTAATTTTATTTTTTCCGTTTATCTTTTGTCAATTTATTATAACAAATAATCTATTCTAATAAAATATTTTATATAAAAGTCAACATTTTTGTTACGACAAAAGCCGTTCCCATTATCCTATAGATAATCAGAACGACTTTTTGAACGTATGATTAAAATATTTATTAACATGTCAGGATTGTGGGAGTTTGTATTATAATAAACAATCCGTATGACATATTTTTCATTATTTTATTTCTTCTGTACATACTTGAGACAGTCAAGAGTAACTGCTGCAAGAATGATGATACCTTCGAAAATGAACTGAAGGTTTGTATCAATACCAAGGATTGTAAGTGAGTATGTAAGAGATGTAAATATAAGAACACCTGTTACAACACCTGAAATCTTACCAATACCACCTGTAAATGAAACACCACCTACTACGCAGGCTGCGATAGCATCCATATCCCATCCTTGTCCATAAGCTGCACTACCTGAACCAACCATTCTGTTACATTCAAGCCATGAACCAAATCCATAAAGGATACCTGCAAGAATGAAAGCTCCCATTGTTACTTTGAATACTGAAATACCTGAAACTGCTGCTGCTTCCGGGTTTCCACCTACTGCGAATAAATTCTTTCCAAAAGTTGTCTTATTCCAAATGAACCAAACAACTGCTATTGCAACTATTGCCCATAAAATAATTGTTGGGAATCCTCCAATCTGAGGAATAAATATATTTGGAATTGCTGCATCGATTGCACCAAATGAAACACCCTTTGTTGCGTAAGTTACAAGACCAAATATAATAAGCATGTTGGCCATAGTTGATATGAACGGATGCATTTTGAACTTAGCCATAAAGAATCCGGCTATCATTGCAAAACATGTTGTAAGGATTATACAAACAACTAAAGCTAAAATTGCTCTTGCGCTCGGAGCCATATTTGAAAAATCAAATATATGTCCAAATACGCCACCTGTGTTTATGCCGTTATGCATTATGATTGTTGATGCAACCATACCCATACCAACCATACGACCAACCGAGAGGTCAGTTCCTGTCAAAAGGATTAAGCCTGCAACACCGAGGGCAAGGAACATTCTAGGTGATGCCTGCTGTAAAATGTTAAGTATATTTGTGTATGTAAGGAGTTGAGTATTTTTAACAACCGGAGTAATTGCGCATAACCCAATAAATATCAAAATGATAACAATATACAAACCATTTTTATATAGGAACTGTGACAAGTTGAAAGTATATTTATAATTTTCAATTCGCTGCTCTGTTTTCTGAGCAAATGTATATTTTGATGTACGCAATAAATCAATTAAATGATACTTATGCATAAATGCATCATGTTTTCTATCTTTAATTTCCTGACACTTTGACTCGTGAGTCATTTTTGAATCATACAATTTATTTTTATATACATATTTTTCATCTTTAATTTCATCTGAATCAGACAATTTGCTTAAAGCATTTTCATGTTCTGTCTTCAATTCAGCGCAAGTCTTTTCATACTTGTTTTTTTCATCAATTTTTTCGCTTTCACAACTAGCTACTACTCTATTGTAATATTGGCTGTTGTAATTCTTTGAAAGATAATCTTCAGCCTGGGCAATAAGTTTTGATACCTTATCTTTATTTGAATTTTCAACTGCTTTTGCCTGTTCTAAAGCCTTCTTATCACTTTCAATAATTCTTGCTTTTTCTTCTTTAGTTAAATTTTTATTTTCTTTTACGATAGCAATATGATTCTTTAAACTTCTGACTTTATCAGAACCATCTGCGCGTAATTCGTCAATCTGACTTTGTATTTTACCTACATATTCATCTATCGGCTTAAGAAGTTTTTCTTCTTCCTCAGCTGAAAGAATAACGCCTTTTTCTGCCATATCAAATACTCCTCTCTTCTACAAATATTTAGCACTAAGTCTTAATAATTCTTCCTGATTTGTTTCTTTTGTATTAACTATTCCTGCAAGATGTCCGTTAGACATAACACCAATACGATTTGTAATTCCTAAAATCTCAGGCATTTCAGATGAAACAACTATTATTGTTTTTCCCTGCTTTGCCATGTTAATTATCAGTTCATAAATTTCGTATTTTGCACCAACATCAATACCTCTTGTAGGGTCATCCATCATAAATACATTTGGTGAACGTTCAAGCCATTTACCAAATATGGCTTTCTGCTGATTTCCTCCTGAAAGATTTGAAATCATATCATCAGGTCCCATACATTTAGTATGCATTACCTTTATTTCTTCTGCAGTTGCACGAACCATATCATCCTTTGACAATGCAATGCCTCTCTTGTAATGGTTCATATTTGCAATCGTTGTATTAAATGTAATGTCACCCTTAAGGAAAAGACCATTCGCTTTTCTTTCTTCTGTTATCAAAGCAAATCCATGATCCATGGCATCTTTAGGCGATGAAAAATTCATTATCTTTCCATCATAAATTACATTACCGGCTGCTCTTGTTCTCATACCAAATATAGTTTCAAGGAGTTCTGTTCGACCGGCTCCTACTAATCCATAAAATCCAAATATTTCACCTTTTCTTATGTCAAATGAAATATTTTGAAGTTTCGGTGCATACTTAGTAGACAAGTTTTCAACTGAGAAAATTACTTCTCCCGGTTCATTATCTACAGGTGGGAATCTGTTATCAAGAGAACGACCAACCATTGCTGATATAAGTTCATTCATGTTTGTATCTTTACTGTCCTTTGTCATTACCAGACTTCCATCTCGTAAAACTGAAATTTGATCACATATTTCAAATATTTCATCCATCTTATGTGAAATATATATTAATGAAATTCCCTGACTCTTTAACTGTCTCATCATTTTAAACAGCTTTTCTACTTCAGGTGCTGTTAATGATGATGTTGGTTCGTCAAGTACTATTACTTTCGAGTTATATGATATAGCCTTTGCAATTTCACACATCTGTCTCTGTGATACAGACATTTTCTTCATTGGCTGTGTCATATTAACTGTAATTCCTAATTTTCTAAATAAATCGGAAGCTTCTTTTTTCATTCTACCTTCGTCAACCACGCCTAATGAGTTCTTAGGATATCTGCCTAAAAACAGGTTGTCAACAACGCTTCTTTCGAGACACTGATTAAGTTCCTGATGAACCATAGCAACTCCATTTTCAAGTGCGTCTTTAGGTCCGGAAAAATTAACTTCCCTGCCATCTAATATTATAGTTCCTTCGTCCTTTTGGTAAGTTCCGAAGAGACACTTCATCATTGTCGATTTGCCTGCTCCATTTTCACCCATAAGGCCCATTATTGATCCCGGTTTAACATTTAAATTAATATGTTTCAGAACCTTATTTCGGCCGAATGATTTACTCATGCCATTAATCGACAAGATGTATTCATTCTTATCTTCCACCATATCTACACTTCCTCTTTCTTTTTTAAAGAAGGGAGGCTTTATCTGCCACCCTTCTTATTAAATTATCCAAACTTACAATTCTATTTTGAAAGAATTGATGTATATGAAGCTGCATTATCTGTTTTAACCATGTTAATTGCAAATGCGTCATATTCGCTTGGGTTACCTAAACGGTTAGTAATATTTGATTCTGTCTGTCCGTCACCACCGATGTAATCTACTTTAAGGTTAAGAAGATCATCGTATTTTTCAAGTAATGGCTGATATGTTGAACTAAGGAAGTTATCTGATGCATTGTAAATGTTAAGCCATACTTTCTTTTCTGCGCTCTTGCCTGAATCAAGCTGATTTGAAACTTTGTCATAAATCTTTGTTGAATCTGTAAAGTCTTTATAGTTATCTGCTGTTACAGCAACGTTTAATGCGTAATATGATCTTTCTTCTTCACTGTATCTGTAATCTTCATCCTTTGTGAGGCAGTTACCTGCATCATCAGGTGTTCCTATACCTGTATCAATATCTACACCATCAAGTGCGTTACGAAGAACTCTAAGTGTAAGATATGCCTGAACATCTGCATGCTGTGAAATTGTTCCGCCGTATCCTTCTGCTATAGCTGCTACTGCATCACTATTTGCATCGTATCCAAATGTTGGAACCTTGTTATCTTTAGCCCATGCATTAAACATTGACATTCCCATACCATCGTTATTTGAAACAACTACATCAATCTGCTTTCCGAATGAAGCTGTCCATGTTCCAATTGCATTTCCTGCTGTTGCTGCATCCCATGTTGCTCCTGCTGAGTTCTTCATTTCCTGTGATGCTAATTCTCTGATTGTGTATGTCTTTCCGTTAACCTCTAAAGTTGCATCCTTTACAGCCTTTGATGTTCCATCAACATTTGTTCCTGCTGGTGATGAATCAACGCTTCCCGCTTTTTCAACTGCTGTTCCAAGTGCTGAACGAACACCACATGTACGAGCGATTGAATCGTTATGTCCGATATCTCCGATTGCAAGAACATAACCGATTACTCCATCTCCGTTTCTATCAATTTTATCGATGTTCTTCTTAATGTAATCAAGTACCATCTGTCCCTGAAGTTCTGCACCCTGGTTAGCATCAAATCCTACATAATATGTATCTTTGTTGAAATTAAGTGCTGTTGTATCAAGTTCACCTGTTGAGCTGTTTGATGGCTGACGGTTAAACCAACATAATGGTTTATCCTTATTTGCCACTGAACTTGCTGAACCTGAGCTGCTTGAGCCTCCGCCAGATGTTCCACAACCTACCATTGATACTCCGAGCACTGCGGCTACTAAAACTGTTAATAATTTTGACTTTCTCATTAAATATTCCTCCTGTTTGTTAATATTGTTGTTTTTTTCCCTGTCTTATTGACTAAATTTATTATAAATTTTATAGTCCCTAAAAAAAATAGAATATTTTTAGATAAAATATCAAAATTTTACTGTTTTTTAATGATTTTTATAGATATTTTTACTAAAATCGTTTTTATTGTTGATGGGAGTTTTTATGTTACTTAGCTTTCGACCAAAACATCTTTATATAATAAAAATAGCGAGAGTGTGAAAGTTTTTCTGTAAATTAATATTTAAATATAATTAATAGGCC
>NZ_QTWU01000022.1:0-31769 GCF_003461285.1 Eubacterium sp. AF17-7
TGCAGGATGGAATGTACTCATTTAAAGCTGTATTTGCTAAGGCGATTATTCCTATTAGACTTTATGTTGTGACACATAAAATTGACTTTAAGGATGCAAGCTTTTCTTTTTCAAAATGGAACGGAAGTGGAAATGCCGAAGCATTATTGGAATCAAATACATTTTCACACACATTTTATGCAGATTTATTTAATCAATTGACATACAAAGGAATAAAAGTTGATGAATCTAATTATACAGTATCAACTATATCGGATGTTATGAAGATAACATTAAAAGAAGAATATGTTAAGACTTTACCAGAGGGAGAAAGTTATTTTACAGCAGAATTTTCAGATTCATCTGTAATGATAAAATTGACTAAACCTATAAGTGTAAAGATTAATAAAACTAGAAAGGTTAAAGCTACGTTAAAAAATAAAAAATTAAATATTACATGGAAAAAAGTTAAAAATGCAGATGGCTATGTGATAAAAGTTGGAGAAAATAAAAAATTAACGAAAAGTAAGAAAACAGTTAATGTAAAGAAAAATAAAGGTGTCATAAGAAAAGTGAATGCCAATAAAACTTATTACTTAAAAGTTAGGGCTTATAAGATAATTGATGGGAAAAAGAACTTTGGAGAATGGTCTAAGTTGATTAGATGTAATAAATAAAGAAAAATGAGAACCGAACATATTTTAGTGAAATTTATAAAATTTTTCATTAAAATGTGTTCGGTTTTATGCTCTAATATCGTTTATAATATAGGGGAGAAATTTTACCAGTGAAAAAGGAATTGTGCAATTGAAGATTAACAATGAAAAAAAGAAAAGGGAGATAACCGGTTGGTATGAAAAGTATTACCGTATTATGAGGGCTAGGGCCCATGAGATAGTGGGAGATTATCACATAGCCGATGATATGGTAAGCGAAGCATTTATAAAAGTGTTTAATAATTATGAAAAGATACGAAAACTAGAGGAACCTCAGGTTGCGTTTTATTTGATTAGTATAATCAGGAATATTTCAATTGATTATACAAGAAAGCGAAAACGCGAAAATACACATGTAAACTTTGGATTTGAAGATAATGAAATTGAAAAGATACCTGATGACGATGAAAGCAAATATCCGGAAATAATTTGTGCTAGAAAAGAATTGCAGGACAATTTGAAAAATTATATGGATAAATTGTCGCAAAAGGATGCAGAGTTGATTGTGTATAAGTACTTGTGGAATATGAGCGAAAAGGAAATAAGTGAGATGTTTCACATAAAGCAGGAACAGGTTCATGTATATGTGGGAAGAGCGAAGAAGCGTCTTTTCAATATTATTAAAAAAGAGATGGAGATAGAGTAATGAAGATAAGAAATGAAAGAGGGCTTGAGCAATTATTAAAAAAAGCATCATCAACATATGTTGAATACGAAGGAAAAAAAATCATTGAGGAAGCAAATCAATTAAATAAACAGAGTGGGGAGCCGCTACCTGAAAATTATACAAAGTTTATGGATGATTTGTTTACTGATAATCAAAAAGTGCAATTCAACAAAAGTAAAGAAAAAAAGAACGGAATTCCCCTGTTTTACAAGGCATCGGTGGCTGTTGCGGTAGTTATGATTGTGTTTAATATATCTGTTGTATCAGTACCGGCCATGAGAAGCGCAACTTTGGGATTTCTTGTTAAGGAGTCTAAAGTAGCTACACAGATTCAGTCTAATGATGTTAATAAAGAAAATAGTTCAAGGGTAAGCGAGGGCAGGTTTGATATTGAATGGACAGAAGAATACAATGTAACATATTTGCCGGAAGGATTTAGTACATTAACGTCATCGTGTAGCACATTATCAAGATGCATAGAATATGCAGATGTAAATGACAATAGCATTACATTTGAACAGGACATTGATAGTACAACATATTCAATAGATACGGAAAATGCAAAAGTTGAATATTTGGATATCAACGGAAAAAGAGCTATGTATGTTGAAAAAGAGTATGAGGAAATTGGAAATACAAATAAGTTGTTATGGAAAGAGAATGATTATTTTATAGAAGTAGAAGGAATCGGAGTGACCAAAGAAGAATTGGTTAAGGTAGCGGAGAGTGTGAAAAAGAACTAAAATTTTAGAGGAGGAAATTTTAATGAAGAGATTTAGAAAATTTTTATGTATGTTTTTGGGAGTTGTAGTAATGATGTCATATACAAATGTAGCAGCACAGGAATTACAAAATGCGGATATAGAGGGTGTAACACCAAGATATACCAATATGAGCCAGATTACTTCAACATTAGCAATTAGTGGAAACAAGGCTGCATGTGAGGGTATATGTAAAATGACAGCCAACAAAACCTGCGAAATAACAATGACATTACAAAGATGTACAAAGAGTGATAAGGCATATACACCATATAAAACATGGACACAGACTTATTCAGGAACAGGAAAGAAAACACTATCAAAAACAGTAAGTGTTGATTCGGGATATTATTACAGAGTACAGGTCGTTGTTAAAATTTATTCAGGTTCTAAATTAGTAGAAGCAGGAGCAAAGTATAGCAGTGAAGTGTGGCATTAATATATAAATGTAGTAGTTTACTGTAACGTTACGTTAATAAGTTGAAAATTAAATACTAAAGATTGTATTGTGAATAACATTAAAACATAATCCTTAAGCATAACCATAACCAGGTGTGTCATATAGAATCTCACTTACCGGAAAGGTTAATGCTTAAGGATTTTTTTAGATAGGTGAAACATCGACAATAACTGAGACAGTACAGAAAGAATATGATGTAAACAATCAGTTGACAAAGGTTATATGTAGAAATGGAAATACAAATGGAGAAATAAGGTATACACAGGAAAATGCATATAATTATGACGGAAAAAGAATTGAAAAAAATGATAATGGAACAGTAACTAATTATTTTTATCAGGGAGAGGTTGTATTATATACAACGGATGAAAGTGGAAATGTTACAAGTCATAATATTATAGGACCTCAGAATAATATTATTGCGACAATACGTTATGAAAATGAGGGTGAGCATTCATACTTTTACAACAAAGATATACGTACAAGTGTATCCAATATAATAGATGAAAGCGGACAAGCGATAGCAAGTTACAAATATGGAGATTATGGAAAAACAACAAAGGTCGGAAATTTAAATTTCTATAATGAAATATGCTACACATCAGGAGTATATGATGAATTAACAGGACTTTATTATTTTAATTCAAGATATTATAACCCTGATACAGCTACATTTATTACGCAGGACAGTTACAGGGGAGAAATAGATAGTTATGAAACATGGAATTTGTACGCGTATTGTGGAGGAAATCCTATTAATTATGTAGACCCGAGCGGACATAAGGCTAAAAAAAATCAAAAAAATAACAAAACAACTAGAAAAGATAAAAGAAAAGGTGCAGATTTAAGGAAACCTAGTGGGGAAAGAGAAAGAAACGTTGGACATATAAATGGAGAAGAACATTCTAGAGTTCCAAAGGGAAGTAATGGACAGAGTAGAAGGAGAATGCGAAAAATTGTTGTGGTTGGAACAACATTAGGAGTAGGGTATTTAATGTATAGAGGGATAAGAATGGCACCATCATTAGTACCGCCTCTTTGGTGGACAATTCCAGCTAATGTTGTCATACCATAATTAAAGGAGAGTGAAAATAATGTACGAAAAAAGATTAAATAATGGATTAAAAATAGTAGAATATCCAATAGATAATGCACAATCAATAGAAATCGGATTGTATATAAAGGCAGGTGCGAGATATGAGAATAAAGGCGATAATGGAATAACACATTTATTAGAGCATATGCATTTTAGACAACTGGGAAATATGAAGCAAAAAGAAATATACGAATATGCAGAAAAAATGGGAAGTACCTTACGTGGTACAACATATAAAGAAATGCTATGCTTTAATATAAAAGTAAGACCTAAATATCTGAAAAAAAGTTTAAATCTCTTTGAAAAAATTATAACAACTTACGAATGGACAGAAGAACAGTTAAAAAGTGAAAAAAAAGTTGTAATAAGTGAAATACGTGAGAAAGAGGATAATAATGAAAATCAAAAAATAATAGACAGAGTAATATGGAATAAACATCCTTTGTCCAATAGTATTTTAGGTAATGCATCTAATATAAAAAGAATTACTTTGCAAAAATTAGTCCAATATAAGAAAAAAATATTTTGTAAAGATAATATGTTGCTTGTTATAACAGGGGCAATCAACGAAGAGGAAATTATATGGATAAACAAAAAATTTGAGGCAATTGCAATTAATGAATGTTTACAAAAAATAAATTCTAACAATATGAATGATGGGCAATTCAAAAGAAAACATAATTATTTAATGAAAAATTATCCAGAATGGAATTTAATAAATATGCAATTGATTTTTGACGTTGATTTAAAACAAATAAAGGAAAACGAACTCTTGTTTTTTAACAGTATAGTTGGCGGAGGAGATGGCTCTTATTTACAACAGGAAATTCGAGACAAACGAGGAATGGTTTATGATATATATTCTTATGGAGAAATATTTAGCGACAAAGCAGTATGGTCTATAGTTTATTCTATTGAAAAAGACCAGCTATATTTAAGTTTAAATGTAATTGTTAAGATGCTAAAAATGTTAAAAACTGTAATTTCACAAGAAGATATAGAAAAAAATATGCCTTTTTTTACAGAAAACTTATGGTATTGGACAGAAGGAACAAAAGAATTGAATTTTCAATTAGGAAATGACTTCATAAAAAACAAAATAGGACTGACAATTAATGAGCGAATAAAAGAAAATGAAAAGATTAATTATGAGAGAATGCAAAAAGTGGCGGAAATAATTTTGAAAAATAAAAATATGTCATTGATAGCAATGGGACCGATAAAGGGTAGATAAAAGAAAACAGAAAGTTGGTTATACACATTTACAGGAGGAGAAAAATGAAATTTAGAGAAAAAGAAAAAATATTGAGACAAATAGAGGAAAAATCATATGAGGAAGAACTAGATGAAAATGATTACAAAATATTAAATGAATTATCTTATGATAAAGAAGTTATGATTAGAGATCTTGTTGCGGAAATTTTAGTTGAATCAAGTAATGAAAACGGAGAAGAGATATTATTACGCTTAACTAATGATAAGGAGTGGCTGGTAAGAGCGGATGCCTGCGACTCATTATGTATAAGCGAATCTGTTACAACTTACAATCTGCTAAAAAAAATAGCAAAAAAGGATACGAGTGGTTACGTAAGAGGATATGCAATATTGTCATTAGGAGATATAGCGGATAAGATTAATAAAGAAGATGAATTACTAGAATATCTAGAAGACAGATTGAAACATGAAAAAGTACAATTTACAAAAATAAATATATGTACTGTTTTATATAACTTAGGTCGCAAAGAATATTTTGGCAAACTGTTATCAATGATAAACTCGAAAAAATATACAAACAGAGGTGCAGTAGTAAATTGTTTGAAATATATTGCAAATGAGAGCAATAGAGATATGATAATTAATGTGCTATTGGAGCATAAGAAAAAGGAAACAGCAATGTCGGTTATTTATACAATTAATGATGCAATTAAAGAAATAGAAGAAATGGATGAGATGGAAGAGGATAGTGATGAGTAGAAATACAAATTTTATAATGTGATATTCGTGTGCTATAGCGTTGGGAAATAGGGAATAATATTAAAACATAATCCTTAAGCATAACCATAACCAGGTGTTTCATATAGAATTTCACTTATCGGAAGGTTAATGCTTAAGGATTTTTTAGATAGGTGAAACATCGACAGTACAGAAAGAATATGATGCAAACAATCAGTTAACAAAGGTTACATGCAGAAATGGAAGTACAAGTGGAAAAATAAAGTATACACAGGAAAATACATATGATTATGACGGAAAAAGAATTTCCAAAAATGATAATGGTGCAGTAACTAACTATTTTTATCAGGGAGAAGTTGTGTTATACACAACAGATGAAAGCGAAAATATTACGAGCCATAATATAATAGGACCACAGAATAATATTATTGCGACAATACGTTGTGAAAATGAAAATGAGCATTCATATTTTTACAACAAAGATATACGTACAAGTGTATCCAATATAATAGATGAAAATGGACAAGCGATAGCAAGTTACAAATATGGAGATTATGGAAAAACAACAAAGGTCGGAAATTTAAATTTCTATAATGAAATATGCTACACATCAGGAGTATATGATGAATTAACAGGACTTTATTATTTTAATTCAAGATATTATAACCCTGATACAGCTACATTTATTACGCAGGACAGTTACAGGGGAGAAATAGATAGTTATGAAACATGGAATTTGTACGCGTATTGTGGAGGAAATCCTATTAATTATGTAGATCCGAGTGGACATTTTGTAGTAGCGATTCCATTAGTTGAATATTATTTTATAAGTGCAGTAGTATCTATTGTAGTAACAAAAGAAGCTATTGATGTTGTGTCGGCAAAAAGACATAAAACAAAAGAATACAATCCAGATCCATATGGTAGAAAAAATCAAAAGAAGCAAGGGCGAGAAAATAAAAATAAGAATAGAACAAAAGAAAACTACAAACCTAAAAACAATAAGAGGAATAATATGCCAGCTAAACCAAAAAAACATACACCAGATAGAGGTCATAATAAATATAAAGGAAGAAAATAATATGAATATATGGAATTGCGACAATTGGAAAAAAGTTTATAAAGGTAATAATATACGCAATGGTTTAAGATTGAGATTTGATGTTAATGTTGATAAAGAAGTTAAATTAGCATTAAAGGATTTTGCAAAACACTTAAGGAAAGAATATAGTTTTCCGTATAGAGTAAATGTATATGTAAAATCTAAAATGAAAATCAAGGCTATAGATGGTGAATTGGTAGATGGTACTTTTTGGGGACCCTATGATAAACTTGAAGAACCATTTATAAGAATTTCAGTAGGAGATTATTGTAAAGAAAAAATAAAAAGAGGAAGGAGGAATGTATTAATATCATATTGTCATGTTATGGCTCATGAATTGACGCACTATTTTTAATGGATAAATCAAATAAAATTAACAGAAATAGGAGAAGAGAGACAGGCTAAAGAATATGCAGATATAATTGTAGGAGATTATATATACATAAAAAACAAGGAAAAATATGATTTGTTGGAGAAGATAGAAAAAAATATAGAGGAAAGAAACTTTAATGAATATGAATTGCAAGTATTAGATAAATTATCATGGGATGAAGAAAATGGTATAAGAGAAAAAGTTGCAGAGATGTTAATTCATTCTGATACTGATAAAGGTGTAAAAATATTGTTACGATTGACTGGTGATAATGATTCATCAGTAAGAGCTGAAGCATGTGACTCATTATGTATTGGTAAAACTTTAGTGGAATATGAGACATTAAAAAAAATTGCTCAAATAGATAAAGCAGATAATGTAAGGGGCTATGCAATACGATCATTGGAAGATGTTGCACGTAGGTTACATAAAGAAAATGAACTTGTAGAATTTTTAGAAGGAAAAATAAAAAACAAGGAAAAGCCATTTATAAAAATATGTATATACACATCGTTATACGTTATTGGAAAAGAAAATTATTTATATAATTTATTGGAAATGATTAATGAAAAAAATTATATAAATAGGATTTCAGTAATAAATAGTCTGGATTATATTGCAAGTGAAAATAATAAAGATGAAATACTTAGGGTATTAAAGGAACGTAGAAGTAATGAGAATAAAAGAATTGTAATTAACTCGATAGAAGAATTAATAAACGATTTAAAAAACGACTTATTTTGGGATAGAGAACTATAAAATTACATTAACCTGTTGGAAAATATACACATTTACAGGAGGATTGAAAGAATGAAATATAAAGAAAAAATAAAAGTATTGGCACGGTTAGATGATAAAGCATATGAGGAGGAATTCGATGAAGATGATTATAGCATATTAAAGGAATTATCGTATGATAAAGAACTGACTATTAGAGCTATTGTTGCAAGAATTTTAGTCGACTCAAGTGATGAAAAAGGAGAAGAAATATTATTACGCTTAACTAATGATAAGGAATGGCTGGTAAGAACTGAAGCATGTGATTCGTTGGGCATAAGTGAATCGGTTACAACTTACAATATACTAAAAAAAATAGCAAAAAAAGATACAAGCGGTTATGTAAGAGGATACGCAATAATATCATTAGGAGATATAGCGGTTAAGATTCACAAAGAAAATGAATTAATAAAATTTTTGGAAGAAATGTTGATGCATGAAAAAACAGAATTTACCAAAATAAACATATATACTGTTTTATATAACTTAGGTCAAAAAGAATATTTTGACAAACTGTTATCAATGACAAATTCAAAAAAATATTCTAATAAATGCGCAGTAGTAAACAGTTTGAAAGATATTGCAAATGAGAGCAATAGAGATATGATAATTAGTATATTATTAGAATATAAAGAAAAGGAAACTGCAAGGTCAGTTATTTATACAATTGATGATGCAATAAAAAAAATAGAAGAAATGGATGAGATGGAAGAGGATAGTGATGAGTAGAAATACAAAAAATTCTCATTCACCGCAAAATATTTTGCGCAATGTAAAATGCGAATGTTTCATATTATGATATACGTGCACTATAGACAATTCAGCTTTCAATATTGACAAATAAACATAAAAATAATACACTCATAGTAATTGGCATAATTAAACGCAATGAAGAGAAGAGTACATGGGAATACAGTTTACAGAGAGTCTGATTAGGTGAAAGCAGACAACAGGTTGAACTATGGAAGATGGACTTGGAGCGGCATGGGCGAGCATAAAGTAAACCTGTGACGGATACACCCGTTAAAGTGAAATGAGATTTGGATATAGTTTTGTTAGTGGATTAAGAATAGTATTTGAATACAGTAATTAATGATACTAATATCTGAATAAAGTAAAGTGGTACCACGAAGTTAAAGCACTCTCGTCTTTGCATAAAGAAGAGAGTGCTTATTTTAATTTAGTACCACTACGGGCGACAGGCAACGTAATTGTACTTTCGTTGATTTTGTCAATTCCTATGAAACTATATTCGGGAGTTTTTAGAATAAATAAAAAAGGAGTTTATTTGAAATGGAAAAGAAACCATATTATTTGACAACAGCCATTGCTTACACATCAGGTAAGCCACATATTGGAAACACATACGAAGCAATCCTTGCAGACAGTATTGTACGTTACAAAAGACAGCAGGGTTATGACGTAAGATTTCAGACAGGAACAGATGAACATGGACAGAAGGTTGAATTAAAGGCAGCAGAAAAAGGTGTAACACCAAAGGAATTTGTAGATGAAGTATCAGGAGAAATCAGACGAATTTGGGATTTGGTTGGAACATCATATGATAAATTTATAAGAACAACAGACGAAGATCATGAAAAACAGGTTCAGAAGATTTTTAAGAAATTATATGATCAGGGTGATATTTACAAAGGTGAATACGAAGGAATGTATTGTACACCATGTGAATCATTCTTTACAACATCACAGTTAGTAGATGGCAAATGTCCTGACTGTGGAAGAGAATGTACACCTGCAAAAGAGGAAGCATATTTCTTTAGAATGAGCAAATATGCAGACAGATTGATTGAACACATCAATACACATCCTGAATTTATTCAGCCGGAATCAAGAAAGAATGAAATGATGAACAATTTCCTTCTTCCGGGTCTTCAGGATTTATGCGTATCAAGAACATCATTTAAATGGGGTGTTCCTGTAGACTTTGATCCAAAGCATGTTATTTATGTATGGATTGATGCGTTATCAAACTATATTACAGGACTTGGATACGATGTAGATGGAAATCACGGTGAATTATATAAGAAGTATTGGCCTGCAGACCTTCACTTAATTGGAAAAGATATCTTAAGATTCCATACAATTTACTGGCCGATTATGTTAATGGCATTAGACGTTCCACTTCCAAAGCAGATATTTGGACATCCATGGTTACTTCAGGGTGGAGAAAAAATGAGCAAGTCAAAAGGAAACATCATTTATGCTGATGACCTTGCAAGCTTATTTGGAGTAGATGCAGTAAGATATTTTGTTCTTCATGAAATGCCATTTGAAAATGACGGAACAATTACTTGGGAATTAATGGTTGAAAGAATGAATTCTGATCTTGCAAACACACTTGGAAATCTTGTAAACAGAACAATTTCAATGTCAAATAAGTATTTTGGCGGTGTTGTAAATAACGCAGGTGTTGCAGAAGAAGTTGATGAAGACTTAAAGAAAGTTGTTCTTGAAACTCAGGTTAAGGCATCTAATAAAATGGACGATTTAAGGGTTGCGGATGCAATTACTGAAATCTTTACAATGTTTAAGAGATGTAATAAATATATCGATGAAACAATGCCATGGGCTTTAGCAAAGGATGAAGCAAAGAAGGAAAGACTCGAAACAGTTCTTTACAATTTAATAGAAAGTATTACAATTGGAGCAAGTCTTTTAGAGCCATTCATGCCTGAAACATCAAAGAAGATTCTTGAACAGTTAAACACACAGGCAAGAGCATTTGATGATATGACTGAATTTGGAAAATATCCATCAGGAAATAAGGTTACAGAAAAACCTGAAATCTTATTTGCAAGATTAGACATCAAAGATGTAATGCCAAAGGTAGAAGAAATTCAGGCAAAACAGAAAGCAGAAGTAGCACCGGAAGAAAAATATCCGGAAGTTGAACCAAAAGAAGAAATCACAATTGATGATTTTGATAAAGTACAGATTCGTGTTGGTGAAGTATTAAAATGCGAGCCGGTTCCAAAGGCAAAGAAACTTTTAGTTTCACAGATTCGTATTGGAAATGAAGTACGACAGATTGTATCAGGTATTGCAAAATATTACAAACCGGAAGAAATGGTTGGAAAGAAAGTTGCAGTTATTACAAACTTAAAACCTTGTAAACTTTGTGGCGTAGAATCACAGGGAATGATTCTTGCAGCAGCAGATGATGATGGAAACCTTTCAGTAATGACATTAGACAAAGATATGCCTGCAGGAAGTGAAATCTGTTAAAATATAATAGAATAAGTTTACTGGTTGAGTTAAAGAAAATTATTAAAGTTGTTTGTTAGATTGCATTTAACGACAAAATAATATTTGTTGGAAAGTTTATTTAAGATGTATTTAAGGGGAGCAGGTTATGACAGTAAATAAATGGATTAAAAACAGAATATTTGCAATTGCCATTTTATTGTCAATTATTTTTAGCTCAGGCTATTCTTCTTATGCTGTCACAGTATTTGCAAATCAGAATGATTATGCTCATACAGAAAGTATTAAGCAGGAAGCAAAAAGAGTTAAAAGTGAATGCTTGCGCCCTGAAAAAAATGCACAAATACAGATTAAAAGAACTGTAGATGGAACTTCAAAAGAAGCAAAATCAAGAAACAGACATCAGCAACCGTTTATTTATGGAGCAATATTTTCACACAATTTATTTCCGGGAGGAGTTAGTGTAAAGAGTGTTTCAGGTTTATATACTTTTAAACGGAAGAATTACAATATAGTTTATATACACAACCAGGATGGCAAAAAGAGAATGCTGACTATTACATAGATAAAATCTTTTGTAATAGGAGGTGTGTGTTATGGCAATGAATATAGTAGCTATTATTTTAGCTGTTGTATGTGTTGCAGCAGGAGTAGCCTGCTGGTGGACACAAAGACCTGGCGATGATGAATAATAAAGTAAATTAAAAGAGACCTTTGACGGAAATTATTAAATTAAGAGGCGATGCATAATCCGGTTTAATTTAATAAAAGTACGTCAAAGGTCTTTGTATATAAGATGAAAATTATTTTAATCAGGATTGGTTTTGAAATATGATTGTAAGTGTCACAAGTGTTGCAAGCAACTCTTTATTCGAGTATAATGAGTGAGGATATGTTACGGGAAAAAGATGGATTTTATAAATATAATGTTGGGGTCAAAAGCACCTGACTTTGATGCCTACAGATTTTTTAGAGTGACACTGCAAAAGATGATTGCAAAATTATGATTATAAATTGAAGATAATCAACGAGTGGAGGAAGAATCATGATAATTGATACACACGCACATTATGATGACGAAGCATTTGATAAAGATAGAGAAAAACTATTAGATTCTATGCAAAACAGAGGAATTGAATATATTGTAAATGTGGGAGCAAGCATTGCATCATGCAAAACAACAGTTGGTCTTACAAGAAGATTCCCTAATGTATATGGGGCGCTTGGAGTTCATCCCGACGAAGTTGCAAGTCTTACAGATGAGGATTTTGACTGGTTGAAACACGCAATTTATAAGCCTAAGATTGTTGCAGTGGGAGAAATAGGACTTGATTATCATTGGAATGATAACAGAGATGAACAGATTGCCTGGTTTGAAAAGCAGATGGAACTTGCAAGAGAAGCAGAACTTCCAATAATTGTTCATAGCAGAGAGGCAGCTAAAGATACTTTAGATGTTATGAAGGCTTCAAAGGCAGAAGAAATCGGAGGAATCGTTCATTGCTTTTCGTATGAAAAAGAAATGGCACGTGAATACATTGATATGGGATTCTATTTAGGAATCGGAGGCGTAATAACATTTAAGAATGCGAGAAAATTACGTGAAGTAGTTGAATATGCCCCAATGGAAAATTTAGTATTAGAAACAGACTGCCCATATTTATCACCTGAACCGAACAGAGGAAAGAGAAATTCATCATTAAATATTCCGTATATTGTTAGTGCAATTTCTGAAATAAAGGGAATAACTCCTGACGAAGTTGTAGAGATTACAAGCAATAATGCAAAGAAAATATATGGCATCGGATTAGATGATGTAGACAGATTAATATAGAAAATGAGGAAAAATAATGGCATATTTAGGAAGCCCGAAAGCAACATTAGAAGTAATAAATAAATACGGATTTGCATTTCAAAAGAGATTCGGACAGAATTTTTTAATTGATTCTAATATATTAGAAAATATTGTAAGTGCTGCAAATATTACAAAAGAAGATTTTGTATTAGAAATTGGTCCCGGAATAGGAACAATGACACAGTATTTGTGCGAAAATGCAAGAGAAGTAGTTGCAGTGGAAATTGATAAGTCACTTATTCCGATACTTCAGGATACTTTAAGCGAATATAATAACGTAGAAGTAATTAATGAAGACGTCTTAAAAGTGGATATTAAGAAATTGGCAGAAGAAAGAAATGACGGAAAGCCAATTAAGGTTGTTGCAAATTTGCCTTATTATATAACAACTCCTATCATAATGGGATTATTTGAAAGTGGAGTGCCAATTGACAGCATTACAATTATGGTTCAAAAGGAAGTGGCAGACAGAATGAAGACGGGTCCCGGTTCAAAGGATTATGGAGCTTTATCATTAGCCGTTCAGTATTATGCAACAGCAGATATAGTATTAAAGGTTCCGGCATCATGTTTTATGCCAAAGCCAAATGTAGATTCTGCAGTTATAAAACTTACAAGACACAAAGATACTCAGGTAAAAGTAAGCAATGAGAAACTAATGTTTAAGATTATACGTGCTTCATTTAATCAGAGACGTAAAACATTGGCTAACGGATTGAAAAACTCACCGGAATTAAATTTTACAAGAGAACAGGTTACAGAGGCACTTGTTTCAATGGGCAAATCAGAAAGCGTAAGAGGTGAAGCGTTTACGCTGGAAGAATTTGCAAAATTAACAGATATACTAAACAGTAAATAATAATGAAAAATCAAGTCAGGAATGATGTGAAGAACAGAGTTCTTGACTTATTTTGATATATAGAGGAGAAACAGGCGTATGAAACAATTGATATTAGGAATTTTGGCACATGTAGATGCAGGAAAAACTACATTGTCAGAGGCTTTGTTATATACAACAGGAAACATAAGAAAATTAGGAAGAGTTGACCATAAAGATGCATTTTTGGATACATATTCCCTTGAGCGTGAGCGCGGAATTACAATATTTTCAAAGCAGGCACAGCTAAAGTGGAAAAATGAAAATGAAGAAATAAACATGACTTTGCTTGATACTCCGGGGCATGTGGATTTTTCTGCGGAAATGGAAAGAACACTACAGGTTCTTGATTATGGAATCTTAGTTGTCAGCGGAAGTGATGGAGTTCAGGGGCATACAGAAACTTTGTGGAAACTTTTAAAAAGATACAACATCCCTACATTTATATTTGTTAATAAAATGGATTTAGCTGGTAGTGATAAAAATCATATAATGGAGAATTTGAAATCAAGACTAGATACAAATTGCGTAGATTTTTCTGATTATGAGAAGTCAGATGATAATTTTCTTGAAAATGTTGCAACATGTGATGAAAATGCCCTTGAAAATTATATGGATACAGGTGAAATATCAAATGAGGAAATAACTAATCTTATTGCAGAAAGAAAGGTATTTCCATGCTTTTTTGGTTCAGCTTTAAAGCTTGATGGCATTGAACTTTTATTAAATGCAATGGCTAATCTTACTCAGAATAAAAGTTATCCGGATGAATTTGGAGCAAGGGTATATAAAATATCAAGAGACAGTCAGGGAAACAGACTTACACATATGAAGGTTACAGGCGGAGTACTTAAAGTTAAAGATGTAATCAATGATGAAAAGGTTAATCAGATTAGAATTTATTCAGGAAACAAATTTGAGACAAAAGACAGCGTAAAAGCAGGCGAAGTGTGTGCTGTAACAGGACTCGAAAATACAAGACCGGGACAGGGAATCGGAGATCAGGAAGGTGAGAGTATTCCTGTATTAGAACCTGTTTTGACTTACCAGATTATTTTGCCTGAAGGATGCGATGCTCATAATACATTTAACAAATTAAAGCAGTTAGAAGAGGAAGACCCGCAGCTTGATATTGTGTGGAATGAAAATTTGAAAGAAATTCATGCAAGACTTATGGGAGATGTTCAGATTGAAATTTTACAGAGTCTTATAAAGGAAAGATTTGATATAGATGTGACATTTGGACAGGGTAGCATTGTGTATAAGGAAACCATTAAAAATAAGGTGGAAGGAATAGGACATTTTGAACCGCTTAGACATTATGCGGAAGTACATTTGCTTCTTGAGCCGGGAGAACCGGGTAGTGGTATGGTGTTTGAAACTGCATGTAAGGAAGATGATTTGGACAAAAACTGGCAAAGATTAATACTTACTCATTTGTACGAAAAACAGCATGTGGGTGTGCTTACAGGCTCGCACATTACCGATATGAAGATAACACTTATTGGCGGCAGAGCGCACGCAAAACATACTGAAGGTGGAGATTTCAGACAGGCAACTTATAGGGCAGTGCGAAATGGATTGAAACAGGCAGAAAGTGTTTTACTTGAGCCATATTATGAATTTACATTGGAAGTGCCTACGGAAAATGTGGGCAGGGCGATGAATGACATAAGCCAGATGAAAGGGGAATTTGAGACACCGAAGACAAATGATGAGGTTACGGAGATTACAGGGTATGCACCTGTATCAACTATGAGTGGTTACATTACAACGGTAAATACTTACACAAGAGGACGAGGAAGACTATATTGCAAATTGGCGGGTTATATGCCTTGTCACAATGCGTCGGAAGTCATTATGGATATTAATTACGACAGTGAGCGAGATGTGGAAAATCCAACAGGTTCAGTATTTTGTGCTCATGGTGCAGGATTTAATGTTGAATGGCATAAAGTAAAGGATTATGCGCATGTAACAACTGATAACTTAAAGGATAATGATTATGAAGAACCAGAGAAAATTGTGCCGGTGCATCAGCCTGAACAAGGCAAAAAGTGGCAAATGGGTGCAAGTTATGCAGAAGACAAGGAATTGCAGGCGATATTTGAAAAACAGTTTGGTCCGGTTAAAAGACGTTTGGCAAATGAATCAGGATTTGGTTATACGGATAATCAGGGAAGTGGAAAGAGAACACAGAAGGAATATGTTTATAAGGAAAACAAAAATAAGAAAAATGAGAAAAAATATTTGCTTGTGGATGGTTACAATGTAATATTTGCATGGAATGAATTAAATGAACTTGCACAGGTCAATCTGGATGGGGCAAGACTTAAACTTATGGATATTATGAGTAATTATCAGGGATACAAGCAATGCGAGTTAATACTTGTATTTGATGCATACAAAGTTAAGGGAAATATAGGAGAGGTTTCAAAATACAACAATATAAATGTTGTCTATACAAAAGAAGCGGAAACGGCAGACACATATATTGAAAAAGTAACTAATGAAATCGGGAAAAAATATCAGGTTACGGTTGCAACATCAGACAGACTTGAGCAAATGATTGTGTTGAGCAGGGGAGCAGTTCGTATGTCATCAAATGAATTACTTCAGGATGTTATGGCTGTGCATGAAGCAGGCTTAAGACAATACAAATCATCTCAGAAGATAGAAAAGAATTATTTGGATGAATTGATTAATAAATAATCATATTTTAATCGCTAACTGCATATATTTGTATAAAGTCAAATATCGAATTGAATAATTCGGAAAAGAGTAAATGACGAATATAATTAATTGGATGAAAACGAGTTTTACAAATATGTACGAAATACTAAAAAGAAATATAAAAATTGAAGCGGTTATGGCATTTCTTTTGCTGATGTCGATTACTATGATTGCCTGTAATATGGAAAAAATCGTGGAAAGCGATAATAAAGAAACTAAGAAACAAGAGCATAAACCATTTAGTGGTTACACAATAGTTATTGACCCGGGGCATGGAGGAATTGACCCCGGGAAAATAGGTATAAATGATGCACTTGAAAAAAATATTAACCTATCCATAAGCCTGTACATAGAAGAAATTTTAAAAAATACAGGAGCAAAGGTTGTGCTTACAAGGGAAAGTGATACCGGACTTTATCAGGAATCGGATGGAAATAAAAAAAGGACCGATATGGAAAACCGCTGTGAAATAATAAATAAAGAGTATTTGAAAAATGAAAAAACAATAGTTGTAAGCGTTCATCAAAATAGTTTTACTTCGGAAAATGTAAAAGGAGCGCAGGTATTTTATTATCGAAATTCTGCAGGTGGTACGGAACTGGCGAAAATAATGCAGACAATATTAAACGATAATATAAATATAAACAATAAAAAAGAAATTAAGGAAAACACAAGTTATTATATGCTGTTACATACAAAATGCCCTACAATAATCGTGGAATGTGGATTCTTAAGCAATTGGGACGATGCAAATAATTTGTCGTCAGACGATTATCAAAAAAGAATGGCAGGTCTGATATGTAAAGGAATCGAAGAATATTTG
Organism: Eubacterium sp. AF17-7; assembly: GCF_003461285.1. Taxonomy (NCBI): domain Bacteria; kingdom Bacillati; phylum Bacillota; class Clostridia; order Eubacteriales; family Eubacteriaceae; genus Eubacterium; species Eubacterium sp. AF17-7. The sequence goes on from NZ_QTWU01000022.1 coordinate 17,398, forward strand.
AAGAAATAAATTGAAAAATGTTAAAAAAGTTGCAGGCAAAAATAAAATGAGATTAAAAAAAGGAAAAAATTTAAAAAAGCCAAAAACATTTATAGCAAAAATTACAATTGTCATAGGGTGCATTTTGCTTGGAACAGCAGGCACCCTGACAATTAAAAATACTATGGAAAATCGAAATGCAGGTATATCTTCCGAAAAAATAATCAACTATATGGAAAACAAAAAAAATGAATCTGGATATTGCGATAATAAATCTAATCTGACAGATAGTTACTCTGAATCTGATAAATTCATAGAATTTTCAGGTGAAAAATATGTAGGAATATTAATTATTCCGTCTCTAAAAATCAAACTCCCAATAAATGAAAAATGGTCATATGAACAGTTAAAGAAAACTCCGTGCGTATATAGTGGAAGTGTGGGCAACGCAGGATTTGTTTTAGCTGCACACAATTATTCAACGCATTTTGGAAAAATAAAATATTTGCGAAAAGGCGATGAAATTATATATAAATCCGCAAACGACTCCACGTTTTCCTATAAAGTAGAAAGTGTGGAAAATTTATTGCCCACACAGGTCGAAAAAGTAATAAGTACAGAATATGATTTGACCTTGTTTACATGTACATTTAATGGACAGGCAAGAGTTGTTGTGAGATGTAAAGATGTAAATATTATAAAATAAGATGTCGGATTCAAAAGCCCCACGACTTTGATGCCTATGGATTGTTCCGTGCTAGGCATTCCATCTCATAATCCCCATTCGCAAAAATCCCACTTTATGGAATTAAATTTGGAATATTTGGCAATAATGCTTCATATGATAACAAGCAGAGAAAAACAAGACAAAATCTAATTGAAAATACAATTGCCAAATATAAAAGTGGGAGAGATATGATCATGAAAAAAATAATCCAAAAAAGTAAAAAATTAATAGCAGTAGTAAGCATGTGTTTAATATGTGCTACGACATTTGCAGGCGAAGCAGTTATGCTAAATGCAGATGTGAATAACAGTCAGAAAACCGAGTCTATAGTAAATTTTGCGGCAAATGATATTCCTGTGCCGGACGCTACGATAGTATCAACTGACAAAGTATTTCCGTACAATCGACTTCAGGTCAAAGATATAGATGGAAATGCAAAAATTGTTGAGGCAGGAGAAGGAGTCAGAGCTTATCAGGATGTAAGTCGCGAAAGTATGAAAGGCGATGTATGGAATGGGACATGGAATGGAGCGATAAAAGGAATATACGCTTCATTTAGTAATAAATACAATGGGATAGCGATTCAATGTAAAGGTTCTAATCCTAATGCAAACAATTATAAGACAGATACGAACGCCGGGTGGAAAAATAAAGATTTGGATGTAGAAACAACTACAATGAATTTTAAAGTCAAATATTTTGAAGTTGGAACATACGATGGAAAGCCGGTAGGAGCTTATGCAAATATAAAAGTTACACCATTTAAAAACAGAACGTCAAAAAATGCAACAGATATAGGAAATGTGGGAGAAGGATGGAACTGGGGTAAAAATAATTATGGACCATATTCATATTATCCGACAATTCAAATAAGTAAATCGCTATATAGTGGCTGGGTATGGCAGAATGTAAAAGAATTTCATGTTGATTTGGAGTTTTATTATTTAAACACAGATGGAACATTTGGAAACAAAATTGTTCTAAATGACATAGGAACAGTTGACAGTCCGGTTGCTGATTATTACACAATAAATTCTCTTAATCCGGCGGATGTTCAGGAAGGGGAAAATCCGGCAGCATATTATGGACCGGAATATGTAGTGCCACAAAATCCGCAGAATGTAAAAGCATATGTTTATTCAGGAAAATTTTCAAATACCATTCCATGGAGCAGTAATATTGTAGAAATGTATAAAGACAGCGGAAACAGATTTGGAACACAGTATGGTTATAACGGCGGAACAAATCCGTGGAGTGGAGATATTTATGACAGCACATTTGGAGTGCCTGATAACTGGCTTCAAAATTCAGTTACAATTATGCCACAGTCAACGTCTAACGCTTTCAGTTTTACATTGGGAAATTTTATGAGGTATCCGGATAACGGAGGAGTTCCAAGAACAAATCAGGTGTGGGCATCATTTAGCACGACACCTCTTGGAAGTAAAATTGACAGACCCTTAATAGATTTAAATATATATAAAAAATGGAAAGGAACGGAGCAGATTCCGGATTCCATAGAAGTAGAAATCTATCGAACAATCAAATATAAAGATTCCACAGAAGAAAAAACAGAATATTTTAACACAGTTACAGTTAAAAAAGAAAACGGATGGAAAGAATCCGTAGAAGGGCTGCTTACAAGAGATACAATAGGAAATCAGTTTACCTATAGTGTAAAAGAAATTAGTGTTGCGGGATTTGCTTCAGAATTTACATCAAAAACAAATCAGGCTACTGCAACAAAAAATGCAAGCACAACTTATACAATAACAAACACAAAAATATATGAATTGCCGGATGCCGGTGGTATAGGTAGTGAACCGTTTGTAAAAATCGGCCTAATAATTATGTTGTGTGTCGTAAGTGTTTTAGTTGGTTGTTTGCAGAAAATAAAATAAAATTTTCTAATAGAATGATGGAAAGTAAGAATAGAATATATGAAAACTTTCTAAAGCAAAAAGCATGTACCACATTTGAATTTATAAAAACAAATGTGATTACAAATAAATAAAAAAGGAGCATTAAATGAAAAAAGTATCAAAACTTTTAGCAGTTGTAATGGCATTTTCTATTATGGTTGCATTAAATGTAGCTGTATTTGCCACAACAACAAAGACAGACGGTACAAAAGCTAATGTTGTAAATGGAGGAGAAACAGTAAAGATAAATGTTTTAACAGGAAATGAAAATGATGTGTTAAATGCATATAAAGTAGTTGAAACCATTTATGACAAAGATACAAATACAATAAACCGAAATTTTACGGCGACATTTGAACAGTTTACGGCTGCAAATACAGAATACAAAACAATGACAGTAGATGATTACGTTAAATTAAATGAAACAAAATTAAAAGAAGTGTTAGGAAAATTTGCTTTTTATGTAAGAACAAATAATGTTAACCCTGAATATGTATCTACAAACATTTCAAATGAAGAAAAAGCTGAATTTGAAGCTGTAGCAATGGGGCAGTACATTATTGTTGGAAGTGGAAACACAAACGGGGCATACATTTATCAGGCTGTTACAGCAGAGGTTGAGCCATTTGTTGAAAATGATGAATATAAAATATATGAACAGTATTCGGTAAAAATGAAGGTAAGTAAGCCTACTGTAGAAAAAGATATTATAAATGGCACTGCGACTGATGGAAACAGACAGACAGCAAGTGTAGGGGATGTTATCACATATAAATTAAGTGCAGCAGTTCCCATTTATCCGGAAGGCGCAACAGATACTACATTATATTTAGGCGATGAACTCTCAGAAGGACTTACTTTAGATTTAAATTCTATTGTAGTTAAAGGTGAAAATGGAGAAAATTCAAAAAATTTAACAAGTGGTAATCAGTACACAATAAAAGAAGAAGGTCAGAAATTTTATGTAGATTTAAACTACGGAAAAATTAAAACGTATACAACTGTGACAGTAGAATACAAAGCAACATTAAATGAAAAAGCTAAAGTCGGAACAGCAGTTGGAAATGAAAATATTGTAGAGTACGTTTACAAAAATTCTCCATTTGATGGAACAACATATAATTCTGAAGATTCTAACAGACCAACACTGGACACCCCGGGATTTGGAGATGATGATGACAAAGAAATTGTTTATACATTTGGCGTAGCCATCGAAAAGATTGATAAAGATAATAATGCAGTAAAACTAAAAAATGCAAAATTTAAATTATATGACAATAAAGAATGCAAAGGTAATGCAATAAAAGAAGTGACGACAAATGAAAGCGGAATTGCTTCAGTTGAAGGATTAAAAGCCGGAAAATATTATTTGGTAGAAACTATGGCTCCAACAGGTTACAAAAAATTATTAGAGCCAATCGAAATTGTAGTAAATGCTGCCAGCGGGATTTACACAATTACAGCAGATAAAACAGAAATTACAACTTATGTAGAAAAAGAAAATGGATACAAAAAAGTTACAGTTGAAAATAAAAAAGGAGCAACACTTCCAACAGCAGGTGGAATGGGAACAGCATTATTTGTAGCAGGCGGATTAATAATTATGTTAGGTGCTGCGACAGGTGTTTATGTAATTAGAAGAAAAACTGTAAAAGAAAGATAATAAACTGTTTCCCAAAATATATTTTTTAAATTTCATATGAAAAATTTTGAACTATAGAATATTGAAAATAAACCAAAGATAAATATTGGGGCAAAGGTTAAAGGTAATCTTTCATATAAAGATTATAAGCTTCTATCGGTTCGAATCCTCTATAAGTTTAACTATAAAGCTAATCTTGCATATAAAGATTAAAGCCTTTAACTTTTGACTCCAAAATAAACTGAAAATGGCAATAGGGAGATAGTTATGAAAAGAAAAACGACAACGACAGTATTAGTTATAATTTTTTTGATAGGTTTCTCCGTGTTACTATATCCGGTAGTTAGTAGTTATGTAAACCAAATGGATGCAACAAAAGCGACTGAACAATATGATGAGCTAATGAAAAAAATGGAGAATAAAAAGTCAGAAAGTATATTAAATGAGGCTAATTTATATAATGAAAATCTGACAAAAGATAATGTGGAATATAAAAACCAAGAAGAAAATAAATATGCCGACATTTTAAATGTAGACGATTCAGGAAGCATGGGTTATATTTCCATACCAAAGATTAAGGTGAAAATTCCAATAAAGCATGGGACTACAGATGAAGTACTAAGTAAATATGTAGGGCATTTGGAAAGTTCATCTTTACCTGTAGGAGGAGAAAGTACACACGCCGTACTTGTAGCTCACAGAGGGCTGCCAAATGCAAAATTATTTACTGATTTGGATAAAATGGAAATTGGTGACAAATTTCAAATTACAGTATTAAATAAAAAATTATTTTATCAGGTGGAAGAAATTTCAGTAGTAAAACCTGAAGACATTTCAAAATTAAGTATTGAAAAAGATAAAGATTATGTGACTCTGGTTACATGTACGCCATATGCTGTTAATACACACAGACTATTAGTAAAAGGGATACGAATAGACGAAGATAAAGCAGAAAAATCAGACAATGAACAAAAAGTAAATCCGTGGAAAGTAGTAATAATAGCACTGGCTTTGGTGTTAATTATAATGACATTATTTGTAATAACATTTGCAGTGTGCGTAAATAAAGGAAAGAGGGTGTATGAATATGAGAGAGAAAACAATAAAAAACACAATAATTTGTGCGTATAAAAATTTACAATCTAAAGCATATAAGAAAATTGTAATGGCATTAATGATATTTATAGCTGTTATACAGGTTGGAATTATATCAAATAATAAAATAAAAGCAGCTCAGACTGAAAACAATCAGTATGAAATAAACATTGCTCTTAAAAATGAAAATGTCATATTTGCAGATAGAGAAGTTAGAATTTATAAAATTGCAGAAAAAAATGAAAATGATAAATATATTCTTTCAGGGACATTTGCAAAATATCCGATTGAAGTAAATGACATAAAAAATAATTCCGACCTGAGCAAAATTGCAAATACGATTTCAGGTTATATTAGTTTAGATGGAATATCGGCAGATTATGTAGGAACAACAAATGAACAGGGAAAAATGAAATATGAAAAAGCAAAAGATGGTATGTATTTAATGCTTATTGATGCTTGTGTGGAACAGGATAAAATGTATGAATTTGTTCCGCAGATAATTGCAATTCCATATATAAATGACAATAATGAATTACAACAAAGCATAGATGTGGAACCTAAAAGCATATCAAAAAACATAGAAAGCAAAGAACAGGAAAGTAAAAAAGATGAGCGTAAAAGAAAAAACAAAGGAAATACATCTGAAAAGCAAAGCAAAGAAAATGATCAAACAACAACAGCTAAATATGACAACAAACTTCCACAAACAGGTCAGGACAGAGCTATAGCAGTCATATTGGCAACAGTTGGGTTGGTAATGATTGCAGGAGGTGTGGTGGTTATTAAAAGGAATAGGTGAAATTTGTGCACGGTCGAAAAAGGTCGAAAACTTTCACTTTACATTTTGCGACAAATAAGATAAAATCGTTTCAAAACAAAATGTAATGGGTGAGAAAAACTGAATGTATTAGGGAAAATTTGAATAATAATGTATGGTTTAGCATCACTTTTTACAAAGTGGTGCTTTTTTAATTCAATTAGCCTACAAACTAATTTTATCTACTTTACATTTTGAGATTAAACACAAGGAGAAGGATATGAAAAAAATAACACAAAAATTAATTGCAATAATGCTGGTAATGACAATTGTTGCGGGAGGAATAAGTAAAGAGGCATTCGCAGATACAGGAGTAATCAGGTGCAATGATAAGTATTTTGATACTTTAAAAGAAGCTGTAAATGAGGCTTTAAGTACAAATGATGGTGACGGTGTAGTAACTATATTACAGGACATTGAAGCAAATGAATTTATACAGATAAATGAAAATCAAAAATTAACAATTGAAGGACAGGAACATGTAACAATAAATGTTAAGGAAACATCTAGATTTATAGATATAAAAAAAGGTGGAGTGTTAAACTTAAAAAATATAGATATTGACGGAACAGATATAAAAGCTGAATATGGTAAAACACCTTTTTATGTAAGAGGGGAAATAAACCTCAATAATGCAACAATTAAAAATTTTAGTTCAAACAGCTCGACAATAATTCTTAATTCGGCAAAGCTAAACATGGATAATGCATCCGAAATTTCAGAAAACAGCAACATAACATGGGGAGGATATGGAGGTGCTATAAGCATTGAGGGAGCATCACATGTAAAAGGCGGAGTAGTAAGAAACAACTGGGGAAGTTATTATGGAGGAGGACTGTATGCATCAGGAACGGCATACATAGAAGGAACAACTTTCATAAACAATGGCTGTAAATGGTACGGTGGAGCTGTTGCCTGTGGTTTAGTTGGTGGAGGCATAGTCTATATGAAAGACTGTCTGTTTGACGGAAATTATGCAAATTGGAATGGAAATGCTATTTATTTAAATAATTCAGGTAACTGTTCAATTTATAACACGGAAGTCAAAAATGTAAGTAAAAACGTAAGTGGTGCGATTACTATTACGGGTAAAGGAAAAACAATTATAGCAGGATTAAATGTAAATAATAACTCGGTAAATAATGGAAATGTATATATTGCCGGAAACAATGTCAGTTTCTTAAAGCCCGGAACATATAATACTGAATTTGGAAAAATAGAAACAAATAAAAATATAATAGAAAACAATAAGGCAAACAGAGGCGGAGGAATTTATGTACAGGGAAATTCTAACGTAAATATTGAGCAATGTGAAATAAAAAATAATACATCCAATAGAGGTGGGGCAATCTATAATGATGGAAATGTTGTTATGGATGATGTCGAAATTAGTGGAAATGTTGCAAATGATAAAAATGGTAAAATAAATATGGGAAATGCCATTTTACAAAATGGTACATTGGAATTAAAGGAAAATGTTCAGATAAATGGAAATATACATTTAATTAAGGATAAATATATAACTATTGATAAAGAATTACTTTATCACATGGATAAACAAAGTGCGTTAAACATAACAACAGATGAAAAAAATGAAAATGAATTTAGAAAAGTAGCTGAATTTACAAATGTATTGGGCGAAAGTCTGGCATATAAGCTTGTTTCCGATGAGGGAATAAAACTGGAAAACACAAGTAACTTAGTTGCTGATTCTAAGTTGGTAGCTATAAATAATGAAATAGGAATAGCAACAAAAGTATATAAAAAGGAAGTAGTATGTAAAGACGAAAAGGGAGAAAACATACAGGGAATGGAACTTGCCCTATATAAAGATGATGATAGTAATAAATATTTAGGAACTACAGAAGCAAGTGACGAAAACGGAAAAATCGTTATAGACAATCTTGTTGCAGGAAAATATAAATTAAAACAGAAAACAGTTCCAGACAAATATGAGCAGGATAACTCAAAAACAGTAAATTTTGAAGTGGGAGAAGAAAACGTAGAGCAGATAGAATTTTCTGTTAATTATAAAGATGAAGCACCTACCGCAGTAATTACATTTGAACATAAAAAGATTCATATAGCACAAAAGTATACATTTAGTGCAGAAAAGTCTATGGATGATAGGGGAATTGTAAAATATTCATGGGATTTTGGAGATGGAACACAAAAAACGGGGAAAACAGTAAAGCATGAATATCTTCAGTCAGGTGATTACATAGTATTGTTGACAGTAACCGATACAAAAGGACAGACTAATACAAAAAAATTAAAAATAACAGCGGATGGAACGGCAGAAGGAATGTATCAGTTAGGATTAACTGTTACGGATACAAATACAGAAGCACCTATAGGTAATGCTGAGGTTTATATTGTAAATAGTAAAAACGAAATAATCAGTTCAGGAAAAACAGCTAATAATGGAAAGTATAATTACTATTTAAAAGGAAATGAGAGTTATTCAATTGTTGCTTATGCAAACGGATATTATAGCAGGGCGACAAGCCTTAATATGGGTGAAACATCAAAGAAAATAAATCTGTATTTAAGTTCTAAAGACACAATACAGGCAGATGTAAGCTATAAAGAAATGTCGTATAGTGAAATAGTAGAAGCAGGAATTGATACAGACAGTGATGAAAACAAAAAAATATTTAAATATTCAACTAAATTGGTATTTAACAAAATGACTTTTCCTGTTAATTTCTATGTAAATGAAAAAGGAGATATTGTTAAAAATGAAAATAAAGGTGGAGGTGAAGCTGCTTCATCAAGAGAAGACAATTTTTATATAGAACCAATAAAGGCAGACGGAAATGGTACAGTATATTATTTAGTTGTAGATGGAACGACTAAGTGGTTGAAGGATATGTTTGACGTTCAGGTACTGGTTGTTAATAATTCTAAATGTGAATATGTAGATAATTGCAATGCGAAAATTAATTTACCGGAAGGACTTTCATTAGCAGCAATGGCTGCAGGTGAAGATAATAGCGAAAAGAAAGAGATTGGAAAAATTGAAAGTGGAGAAAACAAAGCTGTAAACTGGTATGTACGAGGGGACAAAGACGGAGAATACAAAATAAGTGTAACAGTTGAAGGTGAAATGAAAGATGATAAAGGAGAAGTAGAACCATATCAATTTAGATATGATTATGCCTGTAGGGAAAGTTTGTGGGTAATAGCAGGAAGCTCATTAAAGCTTGATGTGTATGTAAATAAATATACATATACAGGAGATTTGTACACAATAACATATACATATACAAATACATCTAACAAAACAATTAACGGAATGCAGTTATATTTTGACAGCGAAAAGCAGTATTCAAATGATGGGAGAGTGTTTGTCGATTGTGCAAAAAATACCTATAAGAAGGTAGATGAGTTAGCACCGGGTGAAAAAATTACAATAAAATATACAACTCAGATACAGTTTAAGGACAAAAATGGAGATGAAGCATATTACGAACTTATAAGCATGATTATGAAAACTTTGCCGGGAAGTAATGCATCAATACCATATGAAGTGCATGTGAAACTAAATCCAATTCAATTAAAAGGATATGTTGATAAAACAAATGGTGTTAATGCAAATGATGGAGATCCTGTAGATTTGCTTACAGGAGAGTTTAATTACACATACACTGATTTAGAGAGTGTTGCAAAGTATAGCATTCCGGTAAAAAGATATTATAACTCAGGAAATTTTAATACAAATACAGGTTTTGGAAATGGCTGGAGTAACGAATATGATTACAGGGCAGTATATGAAGATAACTGCGTAATTATTTATATACCTACAGGCGGACAAATTATATTTAAAGATGATGGAACAGGTGAGTATACATGCCAGACAGATAATCAGAAGGAACTTATAAAAAATGAAGATATATATTTTTATAAAGAAAAAGGAAAAGAATATCAGTTTGACAAAGAAGGAAAATTAATAAAAATTACCGAAGAAGATGGATGGGTTACTAATTTCAGTTATGATAACAATAAATTGACTCAGATAAAAAGTAATGCGGGAATTTTAAAATACAGTTGGGAAGGAAATTATATTGTTAATGCATCTATAAATGGAATAGAAGTTAAATACGAATACAAATCAGGAAATCTTGTGAAGGTAACGAATGCAGATGGTGATAGTTGCTCATATGAATACAATGAGAATAACAACTTAACATTAATGACTGATTATGAAGGAAACGAATATGTAAAAAATGAATATGACAGCATAGGAAGAGTTATAAAACAAAAGGTTGCTGATTCCGGAGAATATACATTTACATATGACGATGAAAAAAGAGAAAACAGTTGTAAAAGTGAGAGTGGAAATGTTCACACAATAAAGTATAATGAGGATTTTTACATAATAGAAGATGTAGAACAGGATACAACAACATATGATTATAATGCTTTTGGACAATTAGTTGAAAAAACAGATAGTTATGGAACAACAACATATTCATATGATATTTATGGAAATGTTACTAATATTGTATATCCTGATAATACATCAGAATCATATAAGTATAATTCCAAAGGTAAAGTAATAACTTACAGAAATGCAATAGATTCAGTAACAAATTATGAATATAATACCAGAGGAAATCTTATAAAGGAAACTGATGGATTAGGGAATAGTGTAACTTATACATACGATTCATTTGGAAATGTAATAAGAGAAAAAAGTGGACAGGGAAATGTAATAAGCTATTCATACACAGACTCATTTCAAAGGGCAGCAGTAAGTGATGGAAGCAAAAATACAATAAAGTATAAGTATGACAAACTTGGAAGAAAAACTGAGGAAACTAACGGAAATGGAGAAAAAACAAAGTTTACTTATTCTTTAGCAGGAAAGCTTTTAAAAGAAACAGATGCATTAGGTAATGAAACAACATATGAAGTAGATAAAAATGGATATACTATTTCACAGACAGACAAAAATGGAAACAAAACATTAAATACCTATAATAAGCAGGGAAAGAAGACAGAAAAAACAAATGCTTTAGGCGTAAAGAGTAAATATACTTATGATATAGCAGGAAATCTTACGAAGATAACTGACGGTTTGGGATATGAGACGACATATACATATGATAAATATGGAAATGTAATATCAAAAACAGATGCATCCGGAAATTCATGGAATTATAAATATGATTCCAAAGGAAATCTGGTAGAAACCAAAGACCCATATAAGAAAAACAAACAATATAAGTATGATTCTAAGGGACAGGTAATTGAAGAGACAGACGAAAATGGAGGAAAAACAACATACACTTATAATGCTCTTGGAATGGTTACAAAGCAGACGGACCCATTGGGAAATAGTGTCAGATATGAATATGACGGTAACTTAAACCTTATTAAAGAAACAGATAAAAATGGAAATACGACAGAATATGTTTATGACAAGGAAAACAGACTTATTGAAAAGAAAACATTATATGGTAATACAACATATAATTATGATAAGGATGGCAACTTAATAAGGATTACAGAGCCTGAAAACAGAAAGACAGAATATGAATACGATAGATATGGACAGGTTATTTTAATAACAGATGCTCAGAAAGAAAAGACACAATATACATACGACGCTATCGGGAACATAACACAAATTATAAACCCTGATGGAACAGCCATAAGTTATAAGTATGATAAAAATAGTAATATTATACAAATAACAGACGAAAAAGGTAACGTTGAACAGTATGAATACAACGCAGAAAATAAAATAAGTAAATATGTTGATAAAGAAGGAAACATAACAACTTATAAATATGACGAAAATGGAAATCAGATTGAAGTTAACGAAAAACAGGATTTAGTCATAACAAAGAAATATAATGAAAATAATCTTTTGTCAGAAGAAACAGATGCAATAGGAACAAAGAAATATGTATATGATAAGCTTGGAAGAATTGTGGAAACAATATCAGGTGAAGGATACATTACATCATATAGATATGACGGTGTTGGAAACATCATAGAAAAAACAGATGAAAATAATAAGATTACAAATTATACATACGACCTAAATAATCGTCTGATTAAGATTACAAATCCTGAAGGAGAAATAACAGAATACAGTTATGACGCAAATGGAAATGTAATAAGCGAGAAAGATGCCAAAGGAAATATTACATTATATGAATATGATGAAAATAACAATCCTGTAAAGAAAACAGATGCAAATGGAAATGTGTCTGTATGGAGTTATGATGCAAATGGTAACGTAACAGAATACAAAAATCCTCAGGGTGTAAAACAAGCATATGAATATGATGGCAATGGAAACATTGTAAAAATAACAGATGGTCGAAATAATACTGTTACAATGGAATATGATTCGATGAATCGTATGACAAAGAAAGTTTCGGCAAATAATGTCATAACACAGTACTCATATGACGAAAGTGGAAATCTGCAAACAGAGACAGATGGAAATGGAAATGTCACAACATATAAGTATGACAAAGAAGGAAACTGCACAGAAAAAATAAAAGAAAGAAGCAGTGAAAAGTATACATATGACAAAGAAGGAAGACTTACATCAATAACATATTCTGATAATAGTATGGAAAAATTTGAATATGATGTACACGGAAATAAAACATCATATACAGACAAAAAAGGCAATACTACGACGTATATTTATGACAAAGACAACAGAATGGTAAAAACAGTTGACGCCAACGGAATAAGTACGGAATATGAATATGATGGAGTTGGAAATCTTACAAAAAAGACGCTTCACAGAGAAAAGGAAAATAGTAAGGCGGATGAAGTAACAACATATTCATATGATGGAAACAATAACCTTATATGTAAAACAAATGCACTGGGTAAAACTGAAAAATATGAATATGACCCGAATGGAAATCTCATAACGGTAAAAAATAACAGTGGAAAAGTCGTAACATCATACAGTTATGATGCCGTTAATAACTGTACTAAAAAAACAGTAAACGGAAAGACCACAACATATGAATATAATAAAAACGACTATCAGACAGCAATGTCAACGGATAGTGGAACAATATCATATGTAAGGGATGAACTTGACAGAATAATAGAAACAAACTACGAAAATGGGGAAACAGTAAAGTACAGTTATGATAATGAAGGAAACAAAACAGGAATTACATATACTGACGGCAAAAATGTAAGCTACGCATATGATGGAAATAAAAATGTAACGGAAGTTACAGACGGCGATAAAAAGACCACATACACATATGATAGTGATAATAACAGAATAACAAAAACAGAAGGAAAAGAGACACAGGAAAGCACATATGACATATATGGAAATGTGCTTACGGTAAGTCAAAAAGAAGATGAAGATTCTAAATTAATAGAATCATATGAATATGATTTAAACGGAAATGTAACAAAACATTATGAAAGCGGAATCATAACCGGTAAAAAGAAAACATCAACATATGAATATGACAACCTGAACAGGCTTGTAGCAGAGGGAGGAGACAAAAAAGTTACATACACATATGATGATGTTGGAAACCTTATTAAGGAAACAAATGGAAAGAAGTCCACAACATACACTTACAATAATTTAAATCAGCAGATTACAAAAAAGGGAAGCTCAGTATTTAGCATAAAACGTTCAAACAAATACAGCGAAAACGGAACGGCGAAAAGAACGGTAAATCCTGAAAAAGAAATAAAAACTTATGAGATTAGTTCGCTTATGGATGGAACCGTAAGTGAAATAAAAAAAGGAATTTCGGAAAAGACGGCATACACATATGACGGCCTTGGAAACAGAACAAGAGAAACAATTACAACAGGACTAATCAAAAAGAAGAAAAAGGAAAAAGAGTATGTGTGGGACTACACAGAAAAATATCCCGTACTGCTTGAAGAAAAGGAATCAGATGGTACAATTATAAGGTACACATATGCAGGAAACAGGGAGAGGATACATGCAGATGTAGCGGCAAAAGGCGACAATGCCAAAACACAGATTTACAGTCTGTACACGGACAGACTCGGAAGCACAAGATGGGCACTGGATGAAAATGCAGAGGTGGCAGAGAAAACAGAGTATGATTCATGGGGAAAGCCGGAGACGGAGACGGTAAGTAGTAAACTTAACGGAATAAACATTTCAAAAAGTTATACCGGATATGTTTATGATGAAACAAC
>NZ_QTWU01000022.1:31779-36269 GCF_003461285.1 Eubacterium sp. AF17-7
ATGTTTATGATGAAACAACCGGCTACTGGAATGCCGGAGCAAGAATGTACAATTGTGCAGACAGGACATTCATACAGAAGGACCCTAAGGCAGGAAATGTATATGAAACCCTAACCCAGAACGGTTACATTTATTGCGGGGACAATCCACTGTATTACATAGACCCAGACGGATGTTCATACATAAGCACACTTGGAAATGCAGGAAGAACAGCCTTCAACGTTGTAAAGAGCGGAGTGGCAGGCGGACTTGGATTTTACACAAGGGTATGCTGTGAAATAGATAACATGCCGACATGGGCAAAGGCAGCGGTTGGAACAACAGGAATAATAATTGCAGGAGCAAGTGGAGTGGGAGCGGCTGCGATAGCAGAGACAGTAATTGCATCAGCAGGAATATCAGCGGCAACAGACGGAGCATTCTACAGCATATATGCATTAAACAACGGAAGTTTTAGCAGGTCAGAATTAAAGGACACGGTCATAAATGGAGCAGTAAACGGCTACATGTTTGCAGGAGCAGGGCTTGGAGTGGCAGGAATACGAAATGCTGCAAAGAGTGGAAAACTTGCAGGGTTTATGGCAGATGAAGCAGGAAGCGTGTCGTATGAGAGTGGTAGAACATCAGGAATATGGGATATGACAGAAGGCGGAGGTGTAATTAATGGAAGAGAATATTCTCAACATGCAATGGAAAGAATGGCTCCGGATACTCCTACAGTAAGGGCTGAATTAAGTAGACGTGCTGAAAAAGCAGCCCAACAAAAAGGATTAGAAGTAGGTACTAAAGAATATTATGAGTATTGCACTAAATATGTAGACCCAAGGAATATTCCACCGAGTGTTATAGAAGATGCAATATCTTCATCAAAAGCTATACCGGGAAATCGTTCAGATACATTCATACATGAGACTTTGGATGTAAAAGTAGTTGTAAATTCAAATGGTAAAGTAATTACTGTAATACCAAAATAGGAGACAATATGAAGTGACCTCACAATTGTAGATTCGTGGATTTACCTGTAAAATATTATTTGTACGAATAATAAGGTAACAGGGATTACCGCATACAATAGGAGGTCACATATGAATAGTATAGTTTATGTTGGGATGGATGTCCATAAGGAACAGTACACAATTTGTTGTTACAGTTATGAGACAGATAAGGTTTAGTATAAGCAGACAATACCATCAGATTACAAACTTGTTCTTAAATATATGGAACAGGTTCGTTCAAGATATGAAGGTGAGGTTTCATTTGTTTGTGGATATTAGGCAGGATGTTTGGGTTATTCTTTGTATCATCAACTAAAAGATCATGCTGTAGATTGTAAAATATTGGCTCCAAGTACAATGGCTGTAACTAATACACATCATGTAAAAACTGATAAAAGAGATGCTGCAAATATAACCAGATGTCTGGCATTTCATACTTATAGTGAAGTATATGTTCCGGATAATGATGACAATGATGTTAAGGAATATATTAGAATGCGTGATGACCAGAAGCTGTATCTTAAAAAGGTAAAACAACAGATTCTTGCGTTTGTTTTAAGACAGGGAAAACGTTTTGAAGGCGGAAAAACTTATTGGACTATTGCACATCTGAAATGGTTAAAAACCTTAGAATTGTCAGATTTACAAAGAGAAACTTTAAATGAGTACCTTCTGACCTATGAATATTTAACAGAAAAAATCAGCAGATTTGATGAAAGAATAGAGGAACTTGCATCAGTAGAAAGATACGAAGAAAAAGTAAAACATATAAGTTGTCTTCTTGGGATTAAGACACATACAGCCCTTTCAATGATTGTCGAAGTTGGTGATTTTGAAAGATTTGAAAAAGCACCGAAAATTGCTTCGTTTTTAGGTCTTGTACCAAGTGAAGATACCAGTGATACGAGAGTTAATCGATACAGCATAACAAAAGCTGGAAATAGCCACTTGCGAAGACTTTTA
Source organism: Eubacterium sp. AF17-7 (assembly GCF_003461285.1). Classification (NCBI taxonomy): domain Bacteria; kingdom Bacillati; phylum Bacillota; class Clostridia; order Eubacteriales; family Eubacteriaceae; genus Eubacterium; species Eubacterium sp. AF17-7. Next base: position 33,738 of record NZ_QTWU01000022.1, read on the forward strand.
GTTGAATCGGCCCAGAGTTATACAAGGGGAAATGTAGGACACAAATCAGTGGCATTGAAGCAAAGACAGAAAGGAAATCCACCGGAAGTAATTGCGTATGCAGATAAAGCAAATGAAAGGCTTAGATGAAGGTTTTACAAAATGACTCTAAACAAAGGAGTTAATCGAAATGTGGCAACAACAGCAATAGCAAGAGAATTAGCGTGTTTTATCTGGGGTATGATGACAGAACATGTAAGTTAGTAGAATATTCATCTGTTTCAGTCAAGGATGCTTCGCATCGCCATTGGCGACAAGTCCCTGACAGAATCATCTGAATATTCTTAATGGTAATCAAGCAGAAGAAACTGACTTTGTCAGATTACATCTGCAAAACAATTAATTAACACTGGATACAGAGGCAGGGTCTTAGAGCATTTCTAGGTCCGAATTATTTGCAAACCACCTCTGTTGACATTATATTTATATATTTTGATTCACGCTAGGAGACGGCAAGATTCACGGCGGACCATTGACCTGTAGGTAACCAATCCACGTATAACAGAGTGACCAAGGCCAGGGACTGTTAGATCTGAGGCTCTGTCTCTGTACCCAATGTTAAAATTTAAAGAAAGGAAAATGTGGTGATTTCTTGAAATTTACTCTTGACAAGAGGTCACTTCATAACAGAGCTGAGATGTTTATTAAATATGATGAAATTGAATTAATGGAATTTTTTGAAACTGAACCCATTTTTATAGGTGATGAGGAAGCAGGAGAATGTATGTATGTTAGAAGACAAGGAGATTTTAAAATTATTTTAGTAATCTCCACATATGAAAAGTATATTAAAGTTTCAGTATCCTATAAAGAAAATGTTATATACAGTGAGAAACATAGTTCTATTTCAGAAATTGAAAGAATTGATAAAAATACTTTAAAGGTTAGTTCAGACAATCATGACATAGTTATTATTAATGCTCCTCAAATAGGAGTTTTTGTGGAAGAATAGTAATAAAACAGGGGAGTTTTAGAATCTGATTTAATATTACAAGCCAGTCTTAATATCAGAGCCAGCTGTGTATTGATAACATCAGCTGGCTCCTGCATTATGTAATATTCTCATCTGTATTTGTCCACTGGAACTGCACTTCGAAATTATAAAGTTGGTTGCTTACCATTAGCTCAGTATCGCTATCAAGACGGACTTTCTGGAAGTAGAATCCCTTATTCATAAAATACTACCCCAGCTTCATCTTCATAATATGTTCAGCATCTTCTCTATTGAAAGAGCTATCTGATTTTGGCGGTGTGCTTCGGCAGTAGTACAAAAATGGATATTCAGCGTTCTGTAGGAAGTCAGCTACCTTCTGGTGGAAAGGCTGATATTTGTAACCAGTAACAGCACAAGTATGCTCAGAACCGATGTATGGAACATCCAGTAAAAACAATTTATTTGTATTATCATTTTTTAAATTGTTAAGGCAGTCCTGCTGTGTAATAACAGCATTCTGCAACTTCAAGTGTGCTGGTAAAAATCTGAAGCTTCTTTCCATGATTTTGCCGGCACTTTCCACCATTGCCTTATTAATACACTGGACTATGAACATCTGATATGCAATGTCAATATTACAATCAACTTTATGATACTTAGCTCGCTTTTTTGAATTATCATTGATTGCTTTCTTGTATGCGGATAACTTTGGATTCTTTGTTTCTGGCTGTTCAATGAATAAGAGGTCAGATTCCAGAATTTGTTTTATCAGTTTCAGTGGTTCGGTCTTAATCACATTCAGAAAATTGGTTCTAAGTGGATTCAAGTCATTCAAAATCACTGATTTCCAAGGGTGACTTCTCAGTCCGAAAAATAGTGAACCAGTTGCGCTGCAACAATCAATCAGTATAAAGGATTCATAGGGGATTTCCATTGCATAACAGAATACACATATGACGAAAGTGGAAATCTGAAGACAAAGACAGATGGAAATGGAAATGTCACAACATATAAGTATGACAAAGAAGGAAGACTTACACCAATAACATATTCAGATAAAAGTATGGAAAAATTCGAATATGATGTACACGGAAATAAAACATCATATACAGACAAAAAAGGCAATACTACGACGTATATTTATGATAAAGATGACAGAATGACAAAAACTGTTGATGCAAATGGAATAAGTACGGAGTATGAATATGATGGAGTTGGAAATCTTACAAAAAAGACGCTTCACAGAAAAAAGGAAAATAGCAAGGCGGATGAAGTAACAACATATTCATATGATGGAAATAATAACCTTATATGTAAAACAGATGCCTTGAGCAAAAAGGAAAGTTATGAATATGACTTAAATGGAAACCTTGTAACGGTAAAAAATAACAGTGGAAAAGTCGTAACATCATACAGTTATGATGCCGTTAATAACTGTACTAAAAAAACAGTAAACGGAAAGACCACAACATATGAATATAATAAAAACGACTATCAGACAGCAATGTCAACGGATAGTGGAACAATATCATATGTAAGGGATGAACTTGACAGAATAA
>NZ_QTWU01000022.1:36279-36868 GCF_003461285.1 Eubacterium sp. AF17-7
CATATGTAAGGGATGAACTTGACAGAATAATAGAAACAAACTACGAAAATGGGAAAACAGTAAAGTATAGTTATGACAATGACGGAAACAAGACAGGGATTACGTATACGGACGGCAAAAAGGTAAGCTACACATATGATGGAAACAAAAATGTGACAGAAGTTGCAGATGGTGACAAAAAGACGGAGTATACATATGACAGTGACAACAACAGAATAACAAAGACAGAAGGAAAAGTTACACAGGAAAGTACATATGACATATATGGTAACGTGCTTACAGTAAGCAGAAAAGAAAACGGAACTTCGAAGCTAATAGAAGCATATGAATATGACTTAAACGGAAATGTAACAAAACATTATGAAAGTGGAATAATAAACGGCAAAAAGAAGACCACAACATATGAATATGACAGCCTCAACAGACTTGTGTCGGAAAAAGGAGACAAGACAGTAACATACACATATGATGATGTGGGAAATCTTCTAAAGAAGACAATAGGAAAAAAGTCCACAACATACACTTACAATAATATTAATCAGCAGATTACAAAAAAGGGAAGCTCAGTATTTAGCATAAAACGTTCAAA
>NZ_QTWU01000023.1:0-31333 GCF_003461285.1 Eubacterium sp. AF17-7
AATCCCTGCTTTTCAGCCTTAGCCCATGACTTGCTTCCTTCATATAAACCAATGATGACATCGCATCCTGATTCCTTTAAGTTTAATGCATGTGCATGTCCCTGACTACCATAACCGATGATTGCGATTGTCTTTCCATCTAATAATGAAAGGTTACAATCTTCCTGATAAAATATTCTTGCTGTTTCCATAATATTTTATGCCTCCTATTTAATTAATCTCATTTATAAAAATGTTTATTTTTTTCTTATAGTTTTGTATTATATCGCTCGCGTTGTCTTATGTCAATAGTGTTGTCTGTTTTCTTCGCAAAAATTTTTATGCAAACTTTTTATGTCTGTCTTGTAAATCTAAATTCTCCCCCCAATTTATTATGCTATTTTGCAAATTTTTACGGCAATTTCTTACGCTTTTACAATAATGGGTACTGCTTTGTTTTAAATCATTTAGTTAAGCCTTGTTATTACCCTGATTTTTATTTATTTCTAACTGGTCAATAGCATGCATGATATGCACCCGCATTGCACTTCTGGCACCTTCTGCATTTCTATTTTTCATAAATTCCATAATCATTCTATGCTCTGATATAACCTGCTCTACAGGAATATGCTCTGTTTCATACAAATAAACACCTTTTTCAATTGACTGATGCAGTACAGGCTCTAGTTGATTTATAAATTCATTATGAGTTGCATTTGCAATGGAGCAGTGGAACATCATTTCTTTATGTGTATAATCTATGCCTTTTAAAAGCAGTTCTTCTATTTCTTTACCTATGGCAAATATTCTTTCTAGTTCTCTATCTGATGCCCTTATGGTCGCATAATACGCTATCTCCGGTTCAAATATAAGACGCATTTCATAAAGGTCATCTATATCAACCTTTGCTGAAGCCGTATCTTCAAGACCTGCTACCATTTTAGGAGTGTAATCTTCTCTTATAAATGTTCCTTTTCCCCTCTTTATTTCCAATACATTTCTTGCTACTAAAATACGTATTGCTTCTCTTAAGGTAATTCTACTTACTCCAAGTTCTTCAGATAACTGAAGTTCATTTGGAAGTTTATCACCGGGATTATATTTTTTTTCAACTTTTATCATCGACATTATTGTCTCTGCAACATCATCCGATAATCTTTTATTTTTTCCCATAATAATCTCCATTCAAAAAAACCACATAGCCATATTGTTTTTTGGCCATGTGGTTTATAATTCAAAATATAATATACAGGTTCAAAAACACCTAAATTATAGTTATGCTTTTATTTCAATATAATTTAATCCCTTTGCCTTATCAGGCCTCAAGTTGGGGGCCTTTGACCCCAACATCTTAACATATCTATAAGTATTTCTTTAATACATCAACTTTGTCTAATCTCTCCCATGGAAGGTCAAGATCAGTACGTCCAAAGTGACCATAAGCTGCTGTCTGCTTGTAAATCGGTCTTCTCAAATCTAACATTTTGATAATTCCTGCCGGTCTTAAATCAAAGTTTTCTCTAATGATATCTACTAACTTATCATCATGAATCTTTCCCGTTCCAAATGTATCAACCATTATTGAAGTTGGCTGTGCAACACCAATTGCGTATGATAACTGAATTTCGCATTTTTCAGCAATTCCTGCTGCTACAATATTTTTAGCTACATATCTTGCTGCATAAGCTGCTGAACGGTCTACCTTTGTGCAGTCCTTACCTGAGAAAGCTCCGCCGCCGTGACGTGCATATCCACCATAAGTATCAACAATGATTTTTCTTCCTGTAAGTCCGCTGTCACCATGTGGTCCACCGATTACAAAACGTCCTGTAGGATTGATAAAATATTTTGTATCCTCATCTAACATTTCCTTAGGAAGTACCGGTTCAAATACATATTTCTTTATGTCTTCATGAATCTGTTCCTGTGTAACATCAGGATCATGCTGTGTTGATAATACTACTGCTTCAATTCTTACAGGCTTATCATTTTCGTCATATTCTACTGTTACCTGACTCTTTCCGTCCGGTCTAAGATATGCTAACACTCCATCTTTTCTTACTTTTGTAAGCTGTTTTGTTAATTTGTGAGCTAATGAAATTGGAAGTGGCATTAATTCTTCTGTTTCATTTGATGCGAAACCAAACATCATACCCTGATCTCCTGCACCAATTGCTTCAATTTCTTCATCACTCATCTTGTTTTCTTTTGCTTCTAATGCTTTATCAACACCCATTGCGATATCTGTTGACTGTTCATCTAATGCAACTATAACACCACATGTATCTGCATCAAAGCCATATTTTGCTCTGTCGTATCCAATCTCTCTTACTGTATCTCTAACTATTTTCTGAATATCAACATAACCTTTCGTTGTAATTTCACCCATAACTAAAACAAGACCTGTTGTAATTGATGTTTCACATGCTACTCGGCTCATAGGGTCCTGTCTCATTAACTCATCCAATATTGCATCTGAAATCTGGTCACAGATTTTATCAGGATGTCCTTCAGTTACTGATTCTGATGTAAATAATCTCTTCTCCATCATCGTTCTCCTTTTCTTAAACTTTATCTAATTTATCTTTTAGCAGATTTATCCAAAATTTCATAAAAGAAAATCCACTGTTTTAAACAGTGGATTTGAAATCAAGGTTTTCAAATCTTATTGATCGATTGCTCGCTCAGGTGGGCACCTTCCATATAGGGGTTGCCGTGGCATCACAGATCCTTGTATCTCCGCCAACTCTGAATAAGATAAATTAATCATTTTATTTAACTAACAAAAGTAGAATAATACATTCATTTCTTTCCGTCAACCATTATTTTATGAACGCTATATAAAATATGAATCTTTTTTGATAATCTATATATAAAATTGCACTTCTTAGCCTGTATCTACATATACATTATAAAATGTTATTCCACTTTATTTCACAAATATTATTTGCTATATTTTTCTTCTATTTCTGTAATCATCTTTACTCTGTTCTCATGTCTGCCGCCTTCAAATTCAGCTCCAAAAAATTCGTCAAGAATCATTTTTGCCAACTCTTCTCCTACTACTCTTGCACCAAATGCAATTATATTGGCATCGTTGTGCATTTTTGTAAGCTTAGCTGAATATGGATCACTGCATACTGCTGCTCTAACGCCCGGAACTTTATTAGCAGCCATTGAAATACCGATTCCTGTTCCACACATTAAAACACCATAATCAACATCACCTTTAACAACTGCTTCGCCGACTTCCATTCCTTTCTTAGGATAATCGCACTTAATGATTTCTCCATTTTCATCATAATTAGTACCGTAATCTACACATTCATAGCCTTTTTCTTTCATATAAGCTATCATCTTATCTTTTAAATCTACTGCTGCATGATCGCATCCAAAACCAATCTTCATAATTTGTTCCAACCTTTTCTTTTTATGTTTACTAAATTTATAAGTTTTATTCTACCATAAGTACGTTTTATCATAAGTATTCTGTGTGACTGTTACCAAAATTTTGTAGTCTAATTCTAATTAGCTGATTCTTACTTATTAATCCTTTACTTATTCAAATGAAACCTTTTTAATAATACATCATATTCAGTTATTTTCAATCATTTTGGCAAATATTTGCTAAAAATACATGTCTATCTGTCTCCAAATATATGCAAATATAAATCTTCTAATGTTGGTGAAGCCTTTTTTGCATTGTCCACATCCGGAATCCCATCACATAAAAAACGCACCCTAATCTTTGCATATTCTTTTGACAAACTTGTAACTGTATATTTGTTCATAATTGAATTTACATCCTGTTCATTGATTTCTGCTTCATATACAACATCTTCAATACCTTTTAACAGATTTTCAGGAGTAATTATCAAATCTTTTTTTTGCTTTATATCAAAGCTATTTCACCTTTGAGATTGTTTTGTATAAACAATATTTTATTATGACATTAAACTAATGCTGCTCCAAGAGCTTTACATGCTGCAAGGGCTTCTTCATCAGGCATTTCATTAGCAATTACACTATCTGTTGCAAGTTTAATTCCTGATGCTGCACAGTCAGCTTCCCAATTTTCCATCCATTCGCCTGTTCCCCAACCGTATGAGCCAAATAATGCTACTTTCTTTCCCGTTAATTCAGGTTTGCACTCATCAAACATTGGTGCAAATTCGCTTTCTTCCAAAACTTCGTCTCCCATGGCAGGGCATCCAAATGCAATTCCATCATACTCTTTTACTTTTGCTGCACCAAAATCTGCTGCTGCAATTAATTCGGCTTCTGCACCTGCTTCTTTTATTCCCTCAACTATAGCTGTTGCCATTGTTGATGTATTACCTGTTCCTGTCCAAAATACTACTGCGATTTTACTCATTTGTTAAAATCCTCCTTATTTATATTTGCTTATGATTATTCATAAGTTTTTTATTATATGATATTATTTTCAGAATATAACTGACTAATTATTATGTGCTACGTGTTATAACTAATCTGCCTACTTATATTCATTTAAGCTGCAACTGTTAATTGCATAACACTACGCCCACTAATCCAAAGATTCATATAAATATCTCTGCATTTTTTATATTTACGAAATGTCTTTGTTGCCTCTTCTTCATTGCAATATACTTTCCAATAACCTGTACATTTGCAATTGCACCCATGATTTTCAATAAAGCCTTTTACATCACCTATTGGATATCCTAAAAATATTCCTATTTCATGTGGAAACTGATTTAACTTTTCAAATTTCTTCTTTAACTGGAGTATTATGTTTTCGCAATTAACGCCTCCGACAATTTCATTGTCATCAATCAAATATCCATGATTTAATAAGAAACTTCTTATTTCATCCCTGTTTAATATTTTTTCCAAATCTGCTCTTCTGTAAACATATATAAGGGCTTTATTCACTCCCACGTTTTCTGACAAAATGTCAAATGTAATACCTTTTCTCTTCATTTTTGAATTCCAATAAGTCACTCTTACATGAAGCTCTTTTAGTGATTTATATGTATATGTAAATAGGCTTGCTGCCTTAATAGACGCTAACGTTGGAGAACAATGCTCTATTAACTCCTGTTCAAACATATTGCCTACCTCCCAAACATTTTAATTCCTGCCTTTAGTTAGTTGTAGCTAACCTGTAGGTCAAAAAAATTACGGGCTTTATCAGTCATAAGTCGTGTTTCATTGGAGGTAGAAACTTACTTATGACCTAAACACTTTCGTGTTGCATTATGCCCGATTTTATAGGTGCAGTTAGTTGTTAAAACTTTGTGTTAGTCTTAACTAACTACAATATACTTTACATTCTTTTGTTTGTCAATATAAATTTATAGAAATAATCTTTTTAGTAACAATTAATCTAATTAAACATACAATGCAATGTCTAAAAAAGAACTGCAAATAAAAGCATTCACAATTATTTGCAGTTCCTCTTTAATTTAAATTTTTCTAATTATTCATCTTTCAAAATCAGCTAATTAAATTCTTTCCACTTTAATTAAGTTTGTATTACCTGATGTGCCATTTGTATATCCACCTGTAATTACGATTCTGTCATCTTTTTCTAAGCCAAGTACTTCTTTAGCTGTTTTCTTAGCTGTGTAGAATAAAACTTCTGTAGAATCAAATTCTTCTACCATAATAGGTGTTACACCCCATGATAAAGCTAATTTTCTCCATGTCTTCTCATTTGTTGTAAGACCTACAATATCAACCGGTGAACGGAATCTTGAAATCATTCTTGCTGTCATACCTGATAATGTACATACAGCAATTCCTTTTGCCTTAATATCAATAGCCATACCACATGTTGCATGTGAAATAGCATCTATTTCATTTCTAATCTGGAAATCAAAATTTCTAAATCTTTTATCATAATGGATACTCTGTTCTGTTCTTTCAGCAATCTTAGCCATTACTTCTACAGCTTTTACCGGATATTTTCCTGCTGCAGTTTCTCCTGATAACATGATTGCACTTGTTCCATCGTAAACAGCATTGGCAACGTCTGATATTTCAGCTCTTGTTGGTCTGATATTTGTAATCATTGACTCTAACATTTCTGTTGCTGTAATAACTCGTTTACCAAGCATACGACACTTGGTAATCAAATGCTTCTGAATTGCCGGAAGCTCTTCGTATGCAATTTCAACACCCATGTCACCACGGCCAATCATAATGCCTTCACAAGCTTCGCAAATTTCTTCAATATTATCTACACCGGCCTGATTTTCGATTTTTGCAATGAGATCGATATCTTCACCGTCATTTTCTTTCAAAAACTGCTTAACATCTAATAAGTCCTGCTTCTGTGATACAAATGAGCATGCAATGTAAGCAACTTCGTTTTTAATTCCGAATAAAATATCCTGTTTATCCTGTTCGCTTAAATATTTCTGCTTTAATACTTTATTAGGAAAACTCATGCTCTTTCTATCTGACAAAATACCACCTACTGTAACTTCTGTGATAATGTTGTTTCCCTTAATTTCTTTTACGACAAATTCCATTAAACCATTATTTAATAAAATTCTGTCCCCTGCATTTAAATCCTTGTTCAAATTCTTATAAGATACAGAGACTATTGTCTGGTCGCCTTCTACTTCATCAGTTGTAAAAGTAAATGGGTCTCCAGCCTTTAATTCAATCTTTCCGTCTTTAAATGTTCTAATTCTATATTCTGGTCCCTTTGTATCTAACATAACCGCTATAGGAAGATTTAATTTTGTTCTAACTTTTTTAATTATATCAATTTTTTTCTGCTGTTCTTCGTGTGTGCCATGTGAAAAATTGAGACGCGCAACGTTCATTCCTGCTTTACACATGTCTGTAATGATTTTCTCGTCTGTAGATGCCGGTCCTATTGTACATACAATCTTTGTTTTACGCATTATTCTTCTCCTTATACGCTTAATTTACTTAATTTGAATTTCCAAAACCAAGGATAGATATTTGAGAAATTATATTTGAAATATTATACCAAATACATATTACCTAACCCCATTTATAATACAAATATCCTTTATTTATTTCAACTGTTTTTTCCTATTTAAAGAAAAATACACTTTTTGGCATTAAATACTTTATTTTTGAAACTAAAAAGGAAAAAATCCTTTAAGTATAGGTTGTGCCATTTTAGAAAAATTATCCATTTTCTAAGCACATCACCTTAACTTAAAGGATTTTATGTTTTTGCAAATATTTTATTGTCGAGGTATATTCAACTGATATGCAATCTATTGTTTAATTTGCTCCCATTTTTTATATTATCCGTATTTGCATTTTTATTTCACTTACTGATATACAAAAATTATCTTATCAGATGTAAGGAAATTTATATCATATTCTATCTTTATTTCTTTTGCATCTTTAGGTACTTCAAAAAATATCTTTCCTTTTGTTTTTCTTCCCTTTGAAAGAGTTGCATCTAAACTTTCCTGATCAAAATCATAATATGATTTGCAATCATATCCATCTGCATAACACGAAAAATCACCTGTAGAAATGTATTCATTATCATCTGATATATTTTCAAATTCAAATGTAGCATATATTATTTTGTTTCCCTTTGCCGGTTCTGAATATTCACTATAATCAGTAAATTCACCACAATCCAAAAAAGAGACTTTCAAACTTTTAGTTTCAACTACATCACCTTTTGCAAACTCAGTCTGTACTGACTCTTCCTGTTTATCATTTTTAGAATCAGCATCGTCTTTATTTTCATCATTAGAATCTTTCTTTTTGTCATCTGTCTGTGACACTTTTTTAGGGTTTGAATCAGTTCCTGATTTATCTGAATCTCCTGAGTTCCCCCCTGCTGCTGCAATTATGATTACTACAATTACTATTGCTGCTATCCACCATTTTTTCTTCTTTTTCTCGCCTGCCATAATTTTCCTGGTATGATGTATTTAAATTTAAACACACCTATACTCTCCTCCTTCTAAAATGTTATTTCTAACCGGATTAATTTTTGAAATCAAAATTTATTTCGTAAATACTGAAAATATAATCAATAAACTTATGACTACTTTAAGTTTCTGAAATCAATTTTTTTCAAATCCGTGTCTGATTTACAACTATTTTATAGGATTTGTGGAAATATTTGGTATGCTGTCAGCATACAATTATTAAATTGTAAATTTGCATTAATTTATTAAATTTCGTGGATAGTTTTATATGTATATTTAATTGCAATTTGCAAACTAAGCAAACAAAACTAAGCTTAAAGTGACCTTACATTTATAACTTACAATTTATATAATTATCAATGCAACAACTATTAATAATACGAGAATTGTAACCGGATAAATTGCAAATCCAATCAATCTTATCAACATATTTTTTTCTTTTACAATCGGAAGTCCGTCTCTTATTCCTCTCCAATTAAAGTAAATTGCTACTGTAACTAATTCTGTTATTAGCATAATTATCTTGAACACTATATCTTCTTTTGTCTTAACAACCGGATTAGAACTACTTGACTCCATCGCCATTGCAAGACTAATCATACTTGCATATCCTGCCAATGCAATTAACATATTAGCAATCTTTCCGCTTCTAAATCCAGGTGGCAAAAATGACTGTTTTATTTTTTCATCAGTTTCATTACACTGAAAACTAATTCTTTCGCCCAATTTATTATTTAATGCCTGCTCTAACTTTTCTATATTTTTATATCTTTTTTCAGGGTCTATAGATGTACATTTATCTATTATTCTTTTAAGACTCTTTGTTTCTTTATCAGGATACTCATCAACCATGAGTATATTTTTCATTAGCATTCCTATCGAATAAATATCTGACCTGCAATCCGTCTGTGCAAAACCACACTGTTCAGGTGATGCATATCCTTGTGTTCCCATTATTACTGTATCAACACTTTGATTTTCGTCATATTCCCTTGAAATGTTAAAATCTACAAGATATACAACATCATCATTTGAAACTATAATATTTGTTGGTTTTATGTCTCTGTGAATAATAGGCGGATTCATATTATGTAACTGTTTTAAAATATTACACAACTGTTCCATGATTTTTTTTACTGTTTCCACATCAGTTTTATTATATTTTTTGTCCAAAGTCAGTCCATGTATATATTCTTCTATAATAATAAGTTCTTTCTCATCTTCTATAATTTCATATACTTTTGGAATTCCTTTGATTTGCCTGTTTTTCAAAATTTTATATATTTCTATATTATAATTTTTCAAAGTCTTTTTAATGTATATTCCATCGTTTACAGTATTTTTTACTAATTTCACATTTTCATGTTTTCCCATATCGGACAGTTCTTCGTAAATTGACAAAATATATTTTTCTCTGTTAGTCATATTGATTTCCCTTTACATTTTTAATAAACTGATGTAGTTAATATTATACACTATTTTTGATTATCGTAAAAGAAAGGACGTTTTAATTTGAACAAATCAGACATAAAAAATTTATCAGAGAAACCTACTGATGATCTTTTAAAGATATTAAAATCTGCTAACAATCAAAAGGATTTAAAATCATATATTTCATCAAATTTAGATGAAGAACTGAGCCTTGGCGAATATTTGGGAAATAAACTTACTGAGAAAGGGATTTCTAAAAGCCAGGCAATTAAGAATTCAAATCTCGATAGAACTTATGGTTATGAAATTTTTAAAGGTCAAAAGGTTATCGGACGTGAAAAACTAATCGCACTTTGCATTGGAATAGGTCTGAATCTTACTGAAACGCAGCGTGCTCTCACTATTGGCAAACAAAAAATCTTATATGCAAAGGATGCAAGAGATTCTATAATTATTTTTTCCATCAATAATAATTACTCAATCATGGAAACAAATGAATTATTGTTTGAAGAGAATTTTGAACCTATAAAATAATAGTTACAGAAACGGTTCTAAACTTTACTCAAAACCTGATAAGCAGCACAGAAAGCAATATAATACACAAAACTCCCAACCTGTTAGGGCTGAGAGTCTTTGTGTTGTTATTATATATACATAATTCCTACTGGAATAATGGAGTTGAATAGTATCTATCACCGCTATCAGGTAATAGAACTACAACATTCTTTCCTTTGTATTCAGGACGCTTTGCTACCTGAATTGCTGCATAAAGGGCTGCTCCTGATGAAATACCTACTAACACACCTTCTTTAGCTGCAACTTTCTTTCCATATTCAAATGCAACTTCATTTGGTACTGCAATAATTTCATCATATACTTTTGTATTCAATGTGTTTGGTACAAATCCTGCTCCAATCCCCTGAATTTTATGTGGTCCTGATTCACCCTTTGATAAAACAGGTGATGTTTCCGGTTCTACAGCTACTATCTTAACGTTAGGGTTCTGTTTCTTTAAATATTCGCCTACACCTGTAATTGTTCCACCTGTACCTACACCTGCAACAAATACATCTACGTTTCCATCTGTATCTTCCCAGATTTCAGGTCCTGTTGTTTTTCTATGTGCTTCAGGGTTAGCCTGATTTTCAAACTGTGCCGGAATAAAGCTGTTTTCGATTTCTTCTGCTAATTCATTTGCCTTAGCTATAGCACCTTTCATTCCCTTAGCGCCATCTGTAAGAACAATCTCAGCTCCATATGCTTTAATAATGTTACGTCTTTCAATACTCATTGTCTCAGGCATTACGATAATGCTCTTATATCCTTTAGTTGTTGCAATTGCAGCTAAGCCGATACCTGTATTACCTGATGTTGGTTCAATAATTGTTGAACCTGGTTTTAATTTTCCTGTACGTTCAGCGTCTTCAATCATTTCTTTTGCAATTCTATCCTTTACGCTTCCTGCCGGATTGAAGTATTCAAGTTTTGCTAAAATCTTTGCTTCAACACCTTCAGTTTCTTCAATATGTGTAAATTCAACTAATGGTGTATTTCCAACTAATTCTAAAGCTCCCTTATATATCTTTCCCATAATAATCCTTCTTTCTTTTCTTGCGGGTTCCGTTGTCTTTTTACGCTTAATGCGTTTTTTGCGGGTTCCGTTTTATTTTTATTACAAATTTTATTATACCACGATATTTTGCAATACATATATTTATATTATATTACATTGGTATCAAAATTCTCCAACTTTAATGCCTCCGGATTGTTCCGTGCTACGCGCTCCCACAATCCTACCCAATATTCGCATATCGTGGGTATCATTATTTCACTGCTTTAAATGCTTCTTCTAAATCTTCAATAATATCATCGATATTTTCTGTACCAATTGATAATCTGATTGTGTTTGGTTTGATTCCTGAACCTAAAAGTTCTTCTTCTGTCATTTGTGAATGAGTTGTTGATGCAGGATGAATAACTAATGATTTAACATCTGCTACATTTGCCAACAATGAGAATAATTCAAGATTATCAATGAAATCTTTTGCCTTCTGTGCATCACCTTTAATTTCAAATGTAAAGATTGAACCACCACCGTTAGGGAAATATTTCTTGTATAATGCCTGCTGTTCAGGGTCCTTTGATACTGATGGATGATTTACATTTTCAACCTGTGGATGATTATTCAAATATTCTACAACCTTTAATGCATTCTGAACATGTCTTTCAACTCTAAGTGATAATGTTTCTAATCCCTGTAAGAAAATAAATGCATGAAATGGTGAAATTGTTGCGCCTGTATCACGAAGTAAAATAGCTCTGATTTTTGTTACAAATGCTGCAGGTCCTACTGCCTTTGTAAAGCTCACACCATGATAACTTGGATTTGGTTCAACTAATGAAACAAACTTTCCTGATGCTTCCCAATCAAATTTACCGCTATCAACGATTACACCACCGATTGTTGTTCCATGTCCGCCGATGAATTTTGTTGCTGAATGAACAACGATGTCTGCACCATATTCAATTGGTCTTACAAGATATGGTGTTGCAAATGTATTATCGATTACTAATGGAATCTTATGTGCATGTGCAATATTTGCAATCTTTTCAATATCTACTACGTCTGAATTTGGATTTCCAAGTGTTTCAATAAATACAGCCTTTGTGTTTTCCTTAATTGCTGATTCAATTTCTTCATAATTAAATGGATCAACAAATGTTGTTGTAATTCCGTATGATGGAAGTGTGTGTGCTAAAAGGTTGTATGTACCACCGTAAATGTTCTTTGCTGCAACGATGTGGTCACCGTTCTGTGCAAGGTTTTCAATTGTATATGAAATTGCTGCTGAACCTGATGCAACTGCTAATGCTGCTACACCACCTTCAAGTGCTGCAATCCTCTGTTCAAAAACATCTTCTGTAGGATTTGTAAGTCTGCCGTAAATATTTCCTGCATCTGTTAATCCAAATCTTGCTGCTGCATGGTCGCAATTTTTAAATACATATGATGATGTCTGATAAATTGGAACTGCTCTTGCATCTGTAACCGGATCCGGATTTTCTTGTCCTACGTGTAACTGTAATGTTTCAAATTTTAAATTTCTTTCTGCTCTTGTTTTCTTTGCCATAATGTTTACTCCTTATCTTTCCTCAAGTATTAATTATGTATACTACTTTCCAAATAATTTTCTCTACTTAATAACAACAACACATTCGATCATCTTTTGGAATATAGTATGTTTCTTGTACAAAACTTACCATGTTTTATCCTCGCTTTTAATTTCATAGTTTTCATAGTAGAACGCTATGATTTATCAACTGATGCTATAATATCCTACTTTTCATAGTATGTCAATAGGAATTAAGCTTTTTTTTTAATTCTTTTTATATAAAATTAATTACGGATGACTCTCAAATTTTGAAAATCATCCGTAATTATACTTTTTCATTTTAAATTTTATTCATTTTGCTATAAATTTTTACGGATAACTCTGCGATACGCACTATGTTTCCGTAATATTCCACTATCGCTTACTCATCAATTGCATCTGTATTTGGAATGTCTACACATTCAGGATTCTTTACTGTTCCTTTTGCCCATGCGCTTCCAACATCACAACGACCATGATGATGAACTTCTCTTACTTCACCGTCTTTTACGCCATCAGATACATTTAAATTAATTCTGCTTGTCCCTGCTGCTACTTTTCCATCTAACATATTAATAATATTTTCAATATCTTTTTCGCTTGCCATATTTTTTTCCTCCAAATAAAATCTTTCACTTTACTTAATTACTCCACCGCAATACACATAATCATCCATGTAAAATACTGCTGCCTGTCCCGGCGTTACAGCTCTTTGCAGCTCGTCAAATGTGCATTTAATTGTATTTTGATCTATTGCTTCAACAACACATGGTGCTCCTTTATGAGAGTATCTAATTTTTCCAACAAGTCTTACCGGTTCGTTTATTGATTCAACTGCCATATAATTTACATTCTCCACAATCACTTCTTTTGTAAATAATGCATCATTTTCACATAAAACGATTTCGTTTGTGTCCGCTTTGATTTCTTTTACAAACATTGGCTTACCAAATGTTACACCAAGTCCTTTTCTCTGTCCTATGGTGTAATGCGTTATTCCTTTATGTTTACCTACAACTTCGCCATCTTCTAATATAAAATTCCCGGGCATACATTTAGTATCTGACTCTTCTTCTATAAACGAAGCATAATCATGGTCCGGCACAAAGCAAATATCCTGGCTGTCAGGTTTGCTTGCCACTTCCAAACCAACCTTCTCTGCTATTTTTCTAATTTCATCTTTTGTGTATTCTCCCACAGGCATTAACGTATGAGCTAACTGTTCTTGAGTTAAATTGTATAAAGCATATGTCTGGTCTTTTTCGACTGTTACTGAATTTCTTATTGTATATCTGCCATTTTCCAATTTTATAATTCTTGCATAATGACCTGTTGCGATATAATCTGCCCCTATTTCCATGGAGCGCTTTAAAAGCGACTCCCACTTTACATAACGGTTGCAGGCAATACATGGATTTGGTGTTCTTCCATGCAAATATTCATCTACAAAATAATCTATAACATACTTTTTAAAATCAGTTTTAAAATTCATTACATAATATGGAATATCAAGTCTGAAAGCTACCCTTCTTGCATCGTCAACTGCTGACCAGCCACAACATCCACCTTCATGTTCCATTGTTATATTATCTTCATCCTGCCATATCTGCATTGTTGCTCCCATAACATCATATCCCTGCTCTTTAAGCAAATATGCTGCCACCGATGAATCAACACCGCCAGACATACCAACGACTACTTTTTCTGCCATAAAACTCTTATCGTTCCTTTCATTTTAAAATTACAAAAATTTTATTTTTCTTTTTTAGATATACTTTTTATATCCACATCATTTTATCATTATAAATGAAAAAAAGCGAGAGGTTAGTGAAGCAAACTATAAAGTTAACATCTTTTAACAACTATAATTTACAAAATCCTCTCACTTTTATAAATCCCAGGGTCCTATTTCAATTTTTGTAGTTTAATATTCTTCTTCCTCTTCTTTTTCACTGATGTCATTAACCGGCTTTTCAAGACCTTCAATCTTAATATTATGCTTTTCTGCATAATCCCATAATGCTGCGTGAATTGCCTCTTCTGCTAACAATGAACAATGTACTTTTACAGGTGGAAGTCCGTCTAACGCTTCCATAACTGCTTTGTTTGTTACCTCCAAAGCCTGCTGTATTGTTTTTCCTTTTACAAGCTCAGTTGCCATACTACTAGTTGCAACTGCTGCTCCACATCCAAATGTCTTAAACTTAACATCCTGAATTATTCCATTATCATCAATATCTAAATACATTCTCATGATATCGCCACATTTAGCATTTCCAACTGTACCAACACCACTTGCGTTTTCTATTTCGCCGACGTTTCTTGGATTCATAAAATGATCCATAACTTTTTCACTGTACATAGTTTATCCTCCTTCTTTGAAATTTAAAATATTATTTATGTTTTGCTACGTAATCTGCATACAATGGTGACATTGCTCTTAATCTTTCTATAATCTGTTTCAAATTATCAATTACAAAATCTATTTCTTCTTTTGTGTTTTCCTCACTAATTGTAAGTCTGATTGAACCATGTGCAATTTCGTGTGGAAGACCAATAGCAAGTAATACATGTGAAGGGTCTAATGAACCTGATGTGCAGGCTGAACCACTTGATGCACATACGCCATTTTGGTCTAATAATATTAACATTGATTCACCTTCTATGAATCTGAAACAGAAATTCATATTATTAGGAAGACGTTTTTTTCTGTCTCCGTTTAATCTTGTAAATGGAATTTCATTTAAAATTCTATCAATTGCATAATCTCTTAATTTTGTTTCGTACTCACTTCTTTCTTTAAGTGTGTCTCTTGCAATTTCAGTTGCTTTCTTTATTCCGACAATTCCAGGTACATTTAGTGTTCCGGCTCTTCTCTTTCTTTCCTGAGCTCCGCCATGAATAAATGAACCGATCTTTACACCTGTTCTGATGTATAAAAATCCTATTCCTTTAGGGCCATTAAATTTGTGACCACTAACACTTAGCATATCAATATTTGCTTCATCTACATCAATTGCAATATGTCCGTAAGCCTGTACAGCGTCTGTATGGAATAAAATTCCGTGTTCTTTTGCAATTGCACCAATTTCTTTTATTGGTTCGATTGTACCAATTTCATTATTTGCTGTCATAATTGATATTAAAATAGTGTCCGGTCTGATTGATGCCTTTAACTGCTCTAAATCAACAATACCATTTTCATCTACATCAAGATATGTTACTTCAAACCCTCTTCTTTCAAGATATTCGCATGTATGAAGAATTGCATGATGCTCAATTTTTGATGTAATAATATGTTTTCCTTTATTTGCATAAGCTTCTGCTGTTGCTTTTAATGCCCAGTTGTCAGATTCACTTCCACCTGCAGTAAAATAAATTTCCTGCGGTTTTGCATTTATAAAATCAGAAATTGTAACTCTTGCCTGATCTACAACCTTCTTAGCGTCATTTACAAATGAATACACAGAAGATGGATTTCCATACTGTTCCAAAAAATATGGTTTCATTTCTTCAAATACTTCAGGCAACACTCTTGTAGTTGCTGCATTATCCATGTATATGGTCTTGTTCATAACAGATACCTTACCTTTCCACAAACTTAAATCTATTGTTTTATTGTATATATTCCTAGTAAATTGATATGATTTACACTATGCATTATAACACGTTAATTCCTATTGTCAAGGTATGATTTATAATACCTGGCATAGGTATATAAATTTTGGTTTCAAAGCGTGTTTGCAGCAATTGTTAAAATTGAATATCTCACGAAATATATTTTATTCTCAATATTGCTTTTTCTTATAACGCACAATGCCAGAGTCAAAAGCCCGAAACTGCAACGTTCTTATTCAAAACTAGTTTACGGCTTAGCGACTCTGGCATTAAATATATTTCTTATTATTTGTAAGTTTTAATTAAAATATGCACTGTTTTTAATATTCTTATGCATAATGATATCTTCTCTTCTATTTCTTAATTCATCACATTATGCAATGTAATAATACACATATTCACCTACTTCACCTTCACGTTTTACATATTTATTTTCCATTTGCAATATATTTTTTATTTATTATTTTTACAATTTAATTGTAGTATTTTGTGAATAAATATATGCCTTTTATTTGTTATACAACTGAAAATCATATAATCTTAGTGTTCCGACTCCGTCATCTGGTGTGAACACCTTAATCATTACATAACGTGCCTTCTGATTTCCTATGTTAAATGAAGCTACTGCTGAGTTATTGGATGCCTGATAATCTACTGATGTCCAATCATTATTATTGTTGGATATAAGTATCTCCCACTCTGTGGCATTTCCAAATCCTTCTTTGCTTTTTGTATTATAAATTGTATATGTATTAAATTCCTGCTCTTTTCCAAGGTCAATTTTTACCCAATGTTTTACTCCATTTAAGCTGTATTCTCCACTTGTTACATTTGAGCTTGTTGCGCACCACTTTGTATCCAGTTTACCGTCAATTAACTTATCAGCACTTTCATTGTCATTTGTATAACCTGAACATTCATAAACTTTTCCATTAAGACAAAGATTTGTTCCATCCGAAACTGTATTATTTAACTGTGCTGCTGTTTTGTTTCCATGTATTTTTTCTCCTACCATTGGATATTCAGGATTTGCAATTCCATCTATGTTTTCTGTTACCCAGTTATCTTCATAATTAGCAAATCCCTTAAATGTCCACGTTCCAGCCTTTAATTCCTCTACATATTTCTTTCTCAAGGATTCTATGCAGTCATATCCTGTAATCTGTTTTACAACATTGTTAAATGGTGTTGTTGTATCATATGGGTCATCTGTGTATGTTTTTCCTGTGTTGTTATCTTTGATAAGTTTATTAATACTATCAATTAATCCATATTTCAATGTTTCATCCGCATTTTTTCTCGTTGGGTATCTTGAATCCATATATGCAAAGAACCATTTGTTATTTCCGTATTGTTCGTATCCCCAATCCTGAAGAGTCTCATCTGTTGCTTCATATACTTGTACATACTTTGGATTTGACCAATGGAAATATCTAAATCCTCCGTAATTTGCCATGTTTTCCGTCCACCATGCAACATCATCTCCGTAATTCAATTTGCCACTGTATTGCTGAACTGAATGCGTAATTTCATGGGAAAAGAATCCAATGTCTGTTGGATGACTGTTAGCATATTTTGTTGATACACATACAGTTGTTCCCTGACAATATGCCACTCCACTATAATTTTTGTCTGCCTTAAATGTTATCGTTGTCGGTTCTGTTCCGTTTCCCCATCTCTGATATAATCTTGGGTAACTGTTATAAAACAATTTTGTAAGTTCTTCCAAATATCCGTCAACCGTCACATCATTCCAATCACCTGTAAATAAAATATCATATTTACTTGGGCTTACAGTTGCACCTCTAAGTGCTATTTCCGAAAGTTGAATAGAATTACCATAAGACGCCTTGACATCCATCTTGTAATATTTATATGAACCTGTCTTATCTACTGCATAATTGTATGTCTTATAATTTTCATCTTCCATACCACTTTCATTTACAACATCAATTTCTTCCCAGTTATAACCATCTTTCGAGCCGTATAAAATCCATGACTTTGGATTTCTTCCTTTGTATGTTGCATTGTCATTTGCTGTTGTAAGACTATAACTATATAATATAGTTTCCTGCTTCATTTTCCATGCAATACTAAAATTACCAGAAAATTCAAATAACTTTGTTGTTATATCGCTGTCAAATATGTTCGCCGGAATTTCATTTCCATTTCCTTTTGCAGTTGTCTGTTCATTATAAACGCTTTCGAAATAAGTCATTAAATCATCACCCATTTCATCAGTTACATCTGCTATATCTCCATGCAATGAAATCTCTGCTAACTGAAATCCATAGTAATTAGTTCCATTACCTTCAAACTGAATTAAAAAGTACTGAAAACTTTTTTGTACATCTGTTTCATATGTATATGTTTCTAAATTTTTAGCTTCAATTCCACTATCTGTCACAGTATCAATTTGTGTCCATGAAGTTCCATTATTTGAGCCATATAAATGCCATACTTTTGGATTTCTATATGAATAAGCTGCACTATCATTTGCTGTTGTAAGTGTATATTTTTTAAGTACTATTGGTTTTTCCATCTGCCATGCAATACGCAATGGGAATCCATTTAATGTACACATTTTTGTATTTATATTTCCGTCAAATAGTTTTTCCACTCCTTCATTTGCACTTGTGGAAACTTTTGTTGAGCTTGCAGCATCAACCTGACTAATATATGAATCTACATTTATATTCTTTGGATGTTCTTCTGTTTCAGCTTCCTCATGAAATTCTGTAGTTACTTCTTGTAGTTTTGTTGTTTCTTCTATTTTCGTAGTTGTCTCTTCCGGTCTTGTTTCCGGTGTCTTTGTTGTTTCTTTGATCTTTGTAGTTGTTTCTTCCTGCGTTGTTGTCTCTGGTGCCTTTGTTGTTTCTTTAATCTTTGTAGTTGTTTCTTCCTGCGTTGTTGTCTCTTTAATTTCCGTCGTAACTGGTACAATAGTGCTTTCTATTATTGATTCTGATTCTTCTGTTACTATAGGATAATCTTCCTCTTTAGTCGTAATTTCTTCTCTATTTTCCTTTGATGTAACCGGAATGTTTTCCTTTTCTGTTTGGTTTTCTTTGTCCTTTGATGTTACTTCCACTGTTGATGATTCTACAGATTTTGTTGTGAAAACAGAACTACCTTCTCCTGATTTATTTACAGTCTCCTCATTCGCTTTTAATTTTACCTTTAATGTAAATTTTTTATTACCATATATTGCTTTAATCTTAGCATTTCCGACTTTTCTTCCTTTAATTACAATTTTTTGTTTATATTTTCCCTTCTTTTTAATTGAAACATTCTTCTTGCCATATACAATTTTCCATACTACTCTGTGCTTTACTTTCTTTAAAATAATAGTTTTCTTTTTTCCTACTGATACTGTAACTGTTTTTTTATTAAGTTTAACTTTGCCTGTAGCTGCATTAACCGGTATTACACTATCAGGCACTAAACTTACTGTTAAAACTAATGCAAGAATAATTGCCAGCCCCTTTTTTACCAACTCATTATTTTTTTTCATGAAACCTCCTGCTTTTCCTTTTGCCTTTTCTAAATTTTAAAATTAAATCTATTTTAACATTATAAAGAATTGCATTCAATTTTGTTCATTTCACATTTTTTACTTTTTTTTCATTATTTTTACTATTTTCATATAGTACTTTGTCTTTTTATATCAAAATAACTTTATACTTTTATTAATTTCAAAAAATAGGCCGTCACTAAGTGAACAGCCTATTTTTAATCAAGTTCCATTATTCTGATATTTTTTCCAGTATTTTACCTATATCATATTTAGGCACCGTCTCTTCTGCTAATTTTTTTATTTTAGCAACCGCATCAACGCTCTCTTCAAGTTGCTGTGCTATCTGCTCACAACTTTCACCTTTGCTTAATTTTTTGCATACCAATGATATTAAAAATTCTTCCATACCAGCTTGTCTGCCAACACGTCTGCCTTCTTCTATTCCTGCCCTCATTCCTTCTTTCATACCCTCTTCACGTGCTAACTCTTTCTCATCCTCAAGCCATTCACTCAAACGCATATACTCCGTCCTCCATTCTGTACTTGATTTTATTCGTTCCACTTCTGATTTTAATATAACAGAAAACGAGTCATCAGTAAACTGGCTTCTAACTGCCCTAAGAAAAATTTTACAGTCCTCACTAATGTTTCCCATTTTTCCTTTTGTATTCATAAAAATGGTTGTTCTTCCCTCATTTAGATATAATCCTTCAACTTCTTCACATTTACTTGTAAATGTATACTTATATTGTTCTTCTCCAAACAAATCAAAATCACATATAAATATTACATATGTGTTGTTTAAATTCTTATATCTACAACCTTTCTCAAGTAAATCCAAATCTATCAAATCATGATAATATCTGCTTCTTTTTTTCAGATTATCTATATTTAGATTCTGCATTTCCACGCTATACACAGCGTCTTCACCTTTGATATATGCATCTAATCTTATGCCTTTAGCATCACTTCTTATAGATATGGTTTTTTCGTAATCTTTATACTCAACCTTCGAAACCTCAACACCAATTATTTCAGTTAGAATCTTCGTGCATAATCTTTCATTCATCATTGCTTTCTGAAAAATAAAATTATCAGAAAGACCTAATTGTTCCCACTTTTGCAAAAATACTCCTTCCATATTCCGGCCGAACTTTTAATTTTTATTAGAATATTCTATATTCAAAGTGTAACATTATTATTTAAATTGTGCAACATCTATATTATGTGATATTTTGTTGAATTTTCCCTATGCAAATGGCATTTTTTCATCATTTAATTTACGTGATAATATTGCTGTGAAATATTTTAATAATCTGTTTCTTCTCTCAGTAAAAAATTCTTCAACCGGAACTCTATATTTCACACTACCTCCCTCGCTTTTAGAATATCTATCATCCTGCAATAATTCTCTTACTTCTTCAATCATCCAATGATGTGGACTCATATTGTCGTAAAATTCTAACGCCATTTCTAATGGTCTATTATCCTTATTATTATTATCTTTACTATCAAGAATCATAAAATTGCCTATTGTATCAGTATATACGTTTCGTTGCTCACCTATATTTTTAGGTTTAAAATATTTTTCCTCTGCACTATGATTTATATTATCTGCCTCCATATGGTCTAATTGAATATCTGGGGTTCTAAAACTCCTGCCTGTTGCTAGTAATTCTAAATAATTATCTCTTTTTTCTGTGTTAAATAAATTAATAAATAAAACCTTTGCCTTTAAATCACTATCACCTTTCCCATATTTCCATGCATTAATCCATTTCAGAAATTCTTCTTTCATTGAATTCATTATTTCTAAAGAAATTGTATATGAAAATTCTTGTCTATTCACATTATTTAAAGATATTATTTTTTTAGCTTCCTGTCGAGGCATATCTGCGGATGGACAAAGTAATGCAAATCTCCATAATTCAAAAGCTATTTCATGTATTTTAATAAATTTTTCATTATTATTTTTATAATCTTTTATTATTTCATCTACATACTTACCAAATTCATCTATATTTATAGCTCCATCTGTTCCAGTATGATTATCAATATACTGTTTTACAATAACATTTATGAGTGCTGATAAAACACCATATTGCTTTAAAGCATTTAATAAGTGAAAAGTTTTGTATGTTATTGATTTTTCTACACTTATTTCTGCTTCCACACACTTCATATTTTTGTGTTGATAAGCTAATTCAACATTTTCCAATAAAATTGCAATCATCTGATATACACCTATATCATTTTTGATATCTACTGAATTATATTCGTTTTTGTTATTAAGATATTTATTTTCCAGAACCTCTCTATATCTTTCGCTATCATTGTATTTCAATGCATCATCAGCAGTAAAAAATACTGCTGCAAAATAAGATATCATCTTAGCTCTGTCTTTTCCTGTAATTGGAGTAAATACTTTTTCAACCCAAATTTCATCCACTTCTTCTATACACTCATCAACTGTATCATCATCTTCCTTTGTATGGTGACAATACCATTTATAAAACAAGTTTTTAATTAAATCTAAATCCTCTATATCTAAAGCTCTATCATTTAAAACCTCAAATAACGTATATGCATCATTTTCATTCCCTGTAATTATTACACAAAATTTAATATGTTCTAACATACTGTCGATTTCAGAAATTAATTCATTTGTGTATTCAATTGGACTTTTGCCTTTTATGGAAATTATATTACACAATCCATTAAACTCATATTTCATAGCATCTATATACTGTTTTACCAATTCATCCTCTTTTTGTTTAGCTACTCTACATTTAGGATTATGAACATCTGTTAAAAATATCACAAAGCTACTTAATGCTTCCTTCAACTTTTCATTGTATGATTCTCTATTATATTTTAACGACAAATCACATTTCTTCAATAATTTTTTTTGTTCAATATAATACTTATCAGCATATTCCATTTCGTCTGTTAAGTTTTTTTCAGGTAAGAAAACTGCTTTCTGATAATTTTCAAGTAAAATATCAAAAAGATTGTCCCCTTGCTCTTCTTCTGAAACTTTTTCTATTATCTCTGTATGAACTTTTTTCAAGCTTTCTTCTATTTTACTGCCAAAAAGTATATTACATATTTCTTCCAACTTTTGAAGAGCTGTATCTAATTTAGCAATTCTTTTTTTACTAAGCAATTCTTCTACATAAGCTCTCTGTAACAAAAATTCCAAATATGTAAATAAAAACATAGTTGTTATTCTTTGTTGCCCATCTATGACATCATGATTTTTTTCTGCTGAAACTACCATAACTGCTGATCCAACAAAGTATTCCTTTTTCCCTTTTTTCCCATCTTTTCCATTTTCTTCATTTTTCTTAAAATCATTAATTAAATTTTTTATATTATCTTCTCCCCATTTATAAGGTCTTTGATAATAAGGGATATTAACTCTCATAGGAACATTTTCCTTACTTCCCATTTCACTACATAAATTTTTTACATTACGTATTTCGGCTCCTTTTAAATCCATAGTTTTTTCCTCACACTTTCATTTGTTTTTACTACTTACTAACCTTCGTCAATTTCCTCCACTGCCATAATCAGCCTGTCCACATCATCTTTCGTGGTATATCTTCCAAGACTTGCCCTAACCACACCTACATAATCTGTGTCTGCCAAATATTCATGTACAAGTGGTGCACAATGATACCCTGTTCTAACGGCAATGCTGTAATCTTCATCAAGAATCATTCCTACATCTGACGCTTTATAACCTTTTATATTAAATGCCACAATTCCGACATGCTCATCTTTAGGTGGCAAATACATAACTACATTTCTATTTTTACTTAATTCAGAAATAAGATAATCCGTGAGTCCCTTCTCGTGTTTAAAATAATCTACACTTTCTTCTTTAATAACATCTGCTGCAGCATTTAGTCCTGCAACTGCAACTATATTTGGACTCGATGGTTCAAGCATTCCCGGAATTGAGGATGGCATATTCAAATTGAGTGAATCACTACCTGTTCCTCCTGCAATAAAAGGATTAATTTTTTCTCCTTTTCTCATATAAAATCCACCTATTCCAAATGGTCCGTACATATTTTTATGACCCGCAAACACAACAAAATCCGCCTGCATGTTAACCAAATCTATATCAATTAATCCTAGCGATTGTGAAGCATCTATAATCACTTTACAATTGTATTTTTTTGCAATTTTCACAATCTGTTTTACCGGCAAAATATATCCTGTAACATTACTTATATGTGTTATAAACAACTTTGTCGGATTATTAACAGAAAATAAATATTCCATTTTTTCCAAATCAATTGTCATATTTTCTCTAATAACAGGTAATTGCTTAATTTCAAATTTATTTTCATCCTGGGCTTTTTTGAGCGGTCTCATTACTGCATTATGCTCAAATGGAGAAACAAAACATATGTCATTTTCACTCCAGTCAAGACCACCTATAATCATGTTAAGTGCAATTGTTGCTGAAGGTGCAAATATAACATCAGCTACCTGTTCTCCATTAACAAGACTTAGCATTTTTGTCCTTGTTTCATCTATTAAACCTGTAGCTTTCTTAGCCAAATCATACGAGCCTCGTCCGGCATTTACAGCCAGATTTCTATTTACATAATCCATTGCCTGATATACTTTTTCAGGTTTAGGAAATGTTGTTGCCCCATTATCCAAATAAGTTAATTTCATTTGCTTAATAAATCCTCCAATGCCTTTGCAAGTACCGAAACTTTTTGATTAAGTTCCAACGTATCCCCAAATTCTTCTAATGCTTCTTCAATAGCATTTTGTAAAAAGTAACTTGTGCTGTCGTCATCATCAGTCTCATAAAATCTTTCTACCTTATTTCCACCATTTTCAATATAGATTCTGTTTTCGCCTGAGCCTGATTCATTATTTTCCTTTACTGCCTCAACACTCGCCTTTACTCTCACCAATTCATCCATAAATTGTTCAAAAGAATCATTCTTCCAGTCATTTATATAAATTCCGGAAATTATCTTGCACACTCTAGATACGATTTCTAATTCGTCATTAGTTTTTAGCTGTCCGATATAAGTCATAAAACCTGTTATATTTTCTGAAAAAATATGTGACTTTGCTTTTTCACTTTGCTCTACATACCATGTTTTTAGACATTCACCAAGACTGTCATTTGCTTTTTCGCCAAAAATTTTCTTTATATCTGTTGCAGTTTTTATTTTTGTAAAATACAGATTTTCACTCATGCATTTCTTTATTTTCAAAACTTCCTGTGTGCATTTTTCATATGCATTATCATCAATATTTCCATAAATTGCTTCCGGTATTTTCTCAAATAAGACTTCTCTTGGATTTAACTCTATCCCTTTAAAAATCTTTCTGAATTTCTTTATTTTTTCAAATGTTTCCTCTTCTATATATCCCTTTTCTTTTTTATTGAAAATTTGTTTTGTAAATGTGAGAGTATACTGGTCTATAGACCTGTACCATCTGTGCATACTTTCAACAATATTGCTTAATCTCTGCATCTTAGACTGTTTCTTTTTCTTTATTTCCTCAGTAATAAAGTTTTCTTCTAAAATATTGAGATACTTTTCCTTTTCCATATTTTCTTTTTCAATGAATAGGAAATATTCTTCCGGCTTTTCATTTATGTTATTTAGTATTTCGCTTGATATATCAACTTCTTTATCTCGAAGATAAATAATTGGTGTGTCCTGCAAACCTACAATTTCATTTGCAAGAAAAATAGGTATTACTCCCTTTCTTACACCAAATTTTTCTCCCATTATTTTTGAATACAACTCATCAAAAGATGTTTTTTTACCGGCACATTTACCTATAAAATCTCTTATCTCTTTTAAAATTTTCTCGCATCCTGCCTCATATTCATTATTGTCCATTATCCCTGTATGAACTAATGTTGCCCTGAAAATAGTTGATTCTGAACTTGTCCCTTTTTCAAATCCCGATAAGTCTTCTTCTCCAAGAATAGCATCAATTATCTGATTTCTTGCTTTTTTAATCTGCGCTGAAACATTCTGTCTGTTTATCAGCTCGTTATTAATTTTAGGAGCATTTTCGTAATACGAAGAACATATATCGCTTAAAAATCTGTTAAAATTTTTTTCTGATTCAAATTTTAATTTTTCACTATCACGTCCACTGTAAAAGCAAATATCATTTCCATTTTCAGGCATATAAAGACTTTCAAGTTCTCCATTAATTTCAAAAATTAAATCATCTCTATATAATTCGAGTTCCTGTTGTAAAACTTTATTTTCATCTATAAAATTCTTATCTTTAAGCAATGCCTTTACGGCTTTTAATTTTCTGATGCTTTGCTGCTGTCCAAATGCTTTTTTAGGATAAATTACTACTATTCTTTCATCCTTAAGCTTATCTGTATGCACCTTTACTTCATTTGCATCATTTTCTTTTAACATTACAATGCATACAATTAATCCGTCAGCTTTATATGTATCAAACAAATAGTTTGAATTCTTTACACTAAGAAACTGTTCCTGTGTCATATACACATATTTAAAGAAACGTGTCATAGTGTATTCCCTGTTATATTTTTTAGGAAGTACATATTCTAATTCAGAAATATTTGCAAACTCCTCTGCCCAATTTAAGCTTAATGACTGCTTTTCAATCATCTGGTTCATATACTTATCCAAATTAATTCCAATATTATTTTTGAAAGTATATATTCCAAGTTTATTACGGTATTTTACAATTTCCTTGTTTTCTAATTTCTGCAAATATCCTGTAAAATCCTCTTTACTAAGTCCTGTAGCCAGACGAATTTCTTCTTTTTTTACCGGTACCTCTTCATTTTTATTAATCATATGAAGTATGGCTATAGCCTTAATTACTTTTTCCTCACCTAAAGATTCTGCCTTAGTCAAAGCATAATCTGCCTTTAGCCACTCATTGTGAATATTTGTAAGTGAAATACTTTCCTTAAATAAATTTTTAAAATAATCATAAATTACATCTACTGAAAGCAATTCATCTGCTCCGTTTTCAATTAAATTGACAAGGCTTCCCTTTTCGTCATTTGCCAAAAAAGTAAAAATGCTTCGCTCGTTTTGTGCTACTTTTTCACTTATATTAAGTAACGCATACGCTGTTAAAGGCAACATTGGGAATGCACCTTTTACAACTATCTGCTGATAATCGCTAAATTTAAACATACTTTGAAAACATGGTATTTTATAAGATTCTTTAATAATTTCACTATTATTTTCCTCTTTTAGCCATGCCTTATATTCTGTTCCTTTTTTCTTAATTACATGTTGCAAAAGTTCATAATTATTCTGAGCTGATACAATAAATCTTATTTCCTTTAATCTGCCTTCTACACCTTTAAATGCATTAATCATATCCTGAGGCAATGCATTTCCATACTCTTTTATACTTTTATGGGCAACAAATGTAATATGTATCTGTTGTTCTTTTGAATTATTTGCCAATTCACACATATCCTGAAGTATCTTCATATCATAGGCAAATGTTTCCCTTTCATGCCCTTCTATATATTTGCTGAATTCATCAAAAATAATATAAATGCCACCATATCCATGCTCTTTAAGTGCAATGCTTATTTCTCTATACAGTGTCATTGCATTGTCCTGAACCATCGGTCTGAATTCACTTCCTGCCGTCAATTCAGGGTATACTTTCTTAAAAATTTCTAACCCATTACGATTCATTGACTTAAGGCTTTTTTCTAATTCCTTAACGTTAGTTTCATAACCTGTTAAAATATTCTCAAATTCCTTATAGACTTTTTTATATTTATTTTTCCAATTTTCAATCACTTCAACAGCTTTGCTGTAATCACTATCAGGAGCAATGTCCATCAAATCATTTTTCTTTAAAGCCTCCATTAAGCCAAGTACAAACCCATGATTTAAATCCCTGTCCGTTCCTGAAATAATAACTGGCAAAAATGGCTTATATTCTTTATGAATAAGTCTTGCGTTATTGGCTGTCACATCTGATATTTTTTCTATTTTATTTAAAAGTTTTTCTGTTGTTTTATCTTCTGATTCTTTAAGAACAGCCAATAAAACCAACAATAAATGTGATTTGCCTTTTCCATATGGTCCAATAAGGATATTTGCCTTTTCTTTATTATTAATAACGTTCTCAAGAAATCCATTTAATATATTTATTGATGAACGTGTAGGTATATAACTGTTGAGTTTTTTTCTATTGTCTATATCCAGTTGTAAGTTTATTGAATTCTGAAATTTCTTGTCTATTTCAATAAAATCCTTTAATTGGCTCATATTATGCTCCTTCACAGTTTATCTTTAATTTTTCTCGTAATATTTTTCTACTATTTCATTTAATGGAATATTTTTCTTCAAATAAACCATATCAAGTCCTGCCGTTCTATTTACTGTTATGTAATTTAAAGCCGCAAGATTATCTAAATACTCATTTAATGCAATTCTTTTCAAATTCAAAACCCTGCCCGGGGACAATGGTGCATTTAACAATTCATCTATTCCAACAGAATCTTTGGATTTTTCTTCAAAATATTTCATCAATGCATATAAAAATACTTCGTTTATCAATACTTCTCTATCAGGCTGTGTTTTAAAATATCTATCCCTATCCTTCTTTATTAATCCTAATTTTGCAAATGGAGATATTTTCTTTTCTTCCGGATCATAATCTTCTATTCTTTCTTTCACATACATATTTAAAAGAACCGAAATATCATCTCTTAATGAACGCTCTGATATTTTCTTTCCTTCAGCTAATAT
Organism: Eubacterium sp. AF17-7; assembly: GCF_003461285.1. NCBI lineage: Bacteria > Bacillati > Bacillota > Clostridia > Eubacteriales > Eubacteriaceae > Eubacterium > Eubacterium sp. AF17-7. The sequence goes on from NZ_QTWU01000023.1 coordinate 28,394, forward strand.
TTGCATTTTTCCAAGAATAATATACTCAATTTCCTCTTTAGTGAATTCATCCATATTCGTCTCATTAAAAAATAAATACCATGTTGTTGCCATATCCTTATTAAATACAAGATTTATATGGTAAATCCACAATGCAAAACTATCCTCTAAATATTCGTCATTATCTTTTATTATCCTTGCAATATCCGTTAAATTTGCTCCATTTTTAGGCGATTCCTCGATAAATTTTCCCGCTTTAAGCCAGTATCTGATAGCTTTCGCCATATTGCTTCCAACTCCTAAAGCATCTGCTCCATAGTTTTCAGAAAAAACTTTTCCATTGTCACTTACCGCTTTTAATCCTTTATCAAGCCAACCTTCACGTATTGTGAATGTTTCATGTCCTTTAAGTTTTATTGTCATATTTTTATCCTTTTTTCGTTGCTAATACTTTTCGCATATAACATCCTGCCGTATAATGATTAACGCATTCAGCACATCTTACACATTTATCATCCAAAATCTTATAATCAAGATTACCTTCCTTATCTTCTTTAATAACAATTGCATTATGCTTGCATATACTCTCACACGCCCTGCATCCCATACACATTTGATATTTAGTAATCTGACATTTAACTTTGTCTTCTGCTGCCTTAACACTTGCAGCTCCATCTATTTTGTAATCGATTATCGTTACTTTTAACGTTGTACTTCCAATTCTTCCCTGAAGTTTAAGCACTAGTCTTCCATCTTTTCTCGTAACATAAACTTCTCCAAGTCGTTTATTTCCAAATTCAAAATTTAGATATCCAAATGGTTTAAACAATTCATACAATTGTTCTGAAATCGGTCTTTGCAGTTCATAATTAAATGCATTTTCTTCCAATGCACATGGTTCAAAAGAAACTGCTGTCTTTTTTGCATAATCTACGCCATTTCCACCCTGACGTGCTTTCCATTTGCCATCATCTACATATACTTCAGGGTCCGGTTTTCCAATCTGTTTTGCAAAATCAATTAGCATCTGCCTAAACCTTTCCGACTGCTGTGGCATATGAATTTTTGACAAAAATTCTGACCATCCACTGTTATTTGGACAGCACCAGCATCCTACTCTTGCATATCCCAATCTGTACGCATAATTAAAATCTATTTTTGTTGTAAGCATATACAACCAGACATCAAAATCCATCCAGTCTATAATTGGGGATATTGTTATTTGCTTTGTAATTTTAGAGCCTTCTGTTTCTCTTTCGTATTTACTTCTACTGGCAGACTCGCTTCGTCTTATTCCATAAAATGTTATTATTTTGTTTTTATTTCTAAATAAAGTCTTTATCTTTCTTTGTATCGCACCGGTTTTAAATATTGTGCAGCACCATCTCATTACTCTGCTTGGCGGTCCCACTAATTTACATAGTTCTTCAAAATCCTTATCTTTGTTTCTTGAAGATAAAACCGGCGTCTGGGGATGTTCTTTTTTAAACCTATCAACATATCTCATTGTTTCCGGAAATTCTAATGTAGTATCTCCAAATATGTGTAATATCTTTGGCTCACTTAACGCCCTCATAACTATATCTGATGTAACTGTGGAATCTTTTCCCCCTGAGAAAGATACAAACATATCTTTTGCCGTGTAATCTTTTGTAGAATTTTTAATGTAATCCACTGCTTCTCTTACAATGAATTCGTATCTGCTTCTGTTCGCCTGAACAAATTTATCTGCATATTGTTCAAAATATTCATAACTTATATTTTTTGATGCTTCTTCATATTTACTTCTAATATCATCAACATCTTTATTTTTTAATTCTTTAACTGAAAATTTAATTCGTTTACCATTAATTAAATATTTATTCCCGGAACAGTTCCATACTGAATCCTTCTCATATGTCCCAGGGATTTTATCTAATAAAATCTCTAAAAGCAGTCTTTCTTCCGGGAATACCGGTCTTATATCTGTTGTTATTCTTGTCCCTTTTCCACTACAACATTCGCACTCACTTTGAAATAGCGGAACCTTGCAATTATCACACCAGTAAATGTCTGATTTTTCTAATTCAGTTCTTTCTCCACACACCGGACATGTGCTGCTTTTTGTCTTTATATTGTCATTTCTACATACGTATTTAAGCACTTTATCACCTATCTCATATCCCTTGGGTTAGTTAAATGCAGATTTGCTCTTATTTTCTTATCTGCAAATGTTATCTCATATCTTTCGGGTCCAAATGCAGATAGGAACATAGTTCTAAGAATTCACCTGCGCTAAAATCCGCATTATTATCTATGAATTCTGACATATGTATCCCTGTATCTTTTTCTATCTGGGCAACTGAAATTTTATTACGTTTTATATACTCAACTATATTTTCAGATACCCTGCTATTACTTTTCTTTTGATTATTCATTCGATACCACCATTCTCGTTTCCCAAGAAAATTTTACTAATATCTACATTATATTCTTTGTTTGAGAGAATTGCAATGAAGTTTTTTCTCTGTAAAAGAGAATTTGTTGACGTAAATTTTTTCTTACTATATTATTGAAAAGAGAGGTAAATAAGATGAAGAATGCAAAGATTTCTGAAGTATTAAAAAATTATAGAAAGTTAAACAAATTGAGTGTGCGTGATGTATCAGGTATACTCAAAGAAAAATCTTTAAACGTTGCCGAAAAGACCATATATGGCTGGGAAAGCGGTCAAACTCAACCTAATGCTGATACCTTGCTTATGTTATGCGAAATTTATAATATTGAAAATATTTTAGGCACTTTTGGATACACGGATGAAGAACCTATTAATCTTACAAGTCACGAAGTAAAATTAATAAAACAATACAGAAACCATCCTGAAATTCAGGATGCTGTTAATAAATTATTAGACGTGTAATTTTATTATAGAGTCTGTGAAATAAAGTCTGTAAATAGACATTCTATGATAAGTGATGGAGC
>NZ_QTWU01000024.1:0-9544 GCF_003461285.1 Eubacterium sp. AF17-7
GCCCATGGTAAAACGTAGGCAATACTATGATGCTTTGGAGGTAGCTGCATAGTCGGTGATATCCTTGAGAAAAATGTGTCAACTAATCTTGACAATATCATAGGATGTACCTCTTGAAATTTTTCAAGATTCAAAGCTTTTAGAATTTTTATTGCATTAGCCTTCTTTACACTTTCATTATCTGCATAGTTTTCCATGGATAAAAGAATTTCCTCTAAAACACTTTCTGTAAAAAGTTGATGATTAACGTCCTGCATTACTAAATAACAATTTTTTATCCGTTCTTTCCAATTTAATTCTTTTCCATAAAATGTCATAGTTCCCTTAACTTTTTTTTCCAATCCACACATACAACGTCCAAATGTGGATTTGCCTGCACCGTTTTTCCCTATTATAGCTACCACACTACCGCACGGAATCATCAATGATTTAATATCCATATTTTTTTCTTTTTCATAGGCAAATGAAAAATCTTTAAAATGTATATAATCTTGACTCTCAATTACCGGTGTCTGAATATTATCAAATGAGATTTTTCTAGATCTTAATCCCATTTTTTCCAATTTATTGGTCGATAATTTTTTAAATTCATCAATAGTAATATCTTGTAAAATTTCACCCTCCTTTATATAAATCACTTTAGATATAGGAGATACAAAAGTAAAAACACTTGATATAAGTAAGAAAAGTTACTGCAAATGGAACTTTAGATAAAGATACAGGAATTATAACGGTAGATGATGTAAAAAAACCAGTTACTTATGAGTATGATTGCGGTACTTATAAAGACGGAAACGTTGTTTTAAAAGTAGAATTATCGTTAAACTCACAAGGAGAAGATAATACAGCACCAACTATTTCTGCAAATGATGTTACATTGAATGTAGGCGATACTTTCGACCCATTGGCAAATGTAACAGCAACAGATAAAGAGGACGGAACTATCACTTTGACAAAAGATAATATTGTTGCAAATGATGTAGATACTTCTAAGGCTGGTACTTACCATGTGACTTATAAAGTAACAGATAAAAACGGAGCTTCTGCTAAAAAAACGATTACTGTAACTGTGAAACAAAATACAGGCGACCTTAACTCTGCTCCAATCATTTCAGCAAATGATGTTACATTGAATGTAGGCGATACGTTCGACCCATTGGCAAATGTGACAGCAACAGATAAAGAGGACGGAACGATTATTTTAACAAAAGATAACATTATTGCAAATGATGTAGATACTTCTAAGGCTGGCACTTATCATGTAACTTTCCGTGTAGTAGATAAAAATGGTGCAATTACTGAAAAAACAATTACAGTTACCGTAAAAGAAAAAGTAACAAATAAACCTGTAAGTCCACAACAGCCACAGAAACCGAGCAAGCCAACTACTCCAACAAAGCCTAGCGGACAAAAGAACCCTGTAAAAACAGGTGATATGACAAACGTAGGATTGTTTACTTCTATGTTTGCTGGTTCAACCGGTGTATTAGCTGTTTTATTAACGACAAAAACATACCCAGGAGGACTTTTACATGACCCAAGTACATTTTACACTGAAAAGCGAAGAGATTCAAAGCATTATTGAATATTCTGTAAAGGATGACGTTTCTAAAAATATTTTAACAACGGTATTTAATCAACTAATGGAAAATCAACGAACAGAATATATTCAAGCAAAAGAATATGAACGAACAGAAAACCGACAAAGTCAACGAAATGGCTATTATGAGCGCAGCTTTACGACACGTGTAGGCACGCTAGAATTAAAAGTACCCAGAACACGTGATGGCCATTTTTCACCCACAGTGTTTGAACGTTATCAACGAAACGAAAAAGCCCTCATGGCTTCAATGTTGGAAATGTATGTATCAGGCGTTTCAACTCGTAAAGTATCAAAAATTGTGGAAGAACTTTGTGGTAAATCCGTCTCTAAGTCCTTCGTTTCTAGCTTAACAGAACAGCTAGAACCTATGGTTAACGAGTGGCAGAATCGTTTATTATCAGAAAAAAATTATCCTTACTTAATGACCGATGTACTCTATATAAAAGTACGAGAAGAAAATCGAGTACTCTCAAAAAGCTGTCATATAGCGATTGGAATAACCAAAGATGGCGACCGTGAAATTATCGGCTTCATGATTCAAAGTGGCGAAAGCGAAGAGACCTGGACAACATTTTTTGAATACCTAAAAGAACGCGGTTTACAAGGTACGGAACTCGTTATTTCTGATGCGCACAAAGGATTAGTCTCTGCCATTAGAAAATCCTTCACCAACGTAAGTTGGCAAAGATGCCAAGTTCACTTCCTAAGAAATATCTTTACCACCATTCCTAAAAAAAATTCAAAATCTTTCAGAGAAGCTGTTAAAGGAATTTTTAAGTTCACAGATATTAACTTAGCGCGTGAGGCTAAAAATCGATTGATTCATGATTATATCGATCAACCAAAATATTCAAAAGCTTGCGCATCATTGGATGATGGATTCGAAGACGCCTTTCAATATACCGTACAAGGAAATTCCCACAATCGACTAAAGAGTACCAATCTAATTGAACGACTGAATCAAGAAGTACGCAGAAGAGAAAAGATTATTCGCATCTTCCCCAATCAAACATCAGCCAATCGCTTAATTGGAGCCGTTCTTATGGACCTACATGATGAATGGATTTATTCTTCAAGAAAATACATCAATTTTGATAAGTAGAAATGGTAAAAACATTGTATAGCATTTTACACAGGAGTCTGGACTTGACTCACTTCCTTTATTATTTTTCATTTTTTTAAACTATTTAATACTAATGTCTTTTATAATAGCTTTTCATATATTATATAATCAATCTTTATAAGTCCTTTTATAAATTTCTTTTCTACCATTTTCGATAAATTCCTGTTTAATATTTTTAATTCCATAAACAATAGTTTCAATAGGATAATATTCTTCAACTATATCTTGATATTCTTTTGCTTTCTCAATATCTATATTTCCATACATTCTTAATATATCTTCTCCAAAATTTGTTCCTATTTCTTCTTCACTATCTTCAAGTAAGTATATAAAATCACAATATTCATCTATAATTCCAGAATCTCCAAAATCAATTATTCCAGTTAATCTATTATTGCCATCTAACAATAGATGATTACAACTAAAATCATTATGGCATAAACACTTTTTACCCTCAAAAACTGTTGTTGCATTTAGTCTTTCCATAAAACTTTCTATATAATCTTTTTCTATATCAGTTAAATCATTATAAATAGTTTCACGCAACAATATATACTCTTCTAATACATTTTGTTTATTATCAATAGTACATTCACTAATATCTGTATAATCTAAACCGTGCATTTGTCTTAAAAAACTGGCAATATCTCGTTTTAACAAATTTTGTTCTTCTTCTGACATAGTAGAATAAATTTCTGGTGTTAAAAAAGTTCCTTTAATTTCTTTATAACCTAGTATAGATAATTCATCACTAATATACGAATATTCAATATTAGGAATTTTTACATTAGTTTCTAAATTTGTATTTAAAAAATTATATATTGCTTTTTCTTTTGCATAACCTTTTTTCTTATTAGTACTAAATTTTGTTTTAAAAATGTATTCATTATTAACTAAATATGCCACACTATCATAACCACTACCGATTATTTCAATACTATCTACTTTGAAATTATCAAAGTAATGCTCAATTAAATATTTCATTGCCTTAACATTTGTGGCATTATCATCATATCTATATTCCATTAAATAACAATCTTCTTTTTTGCCCTCGTGTAATTCATGTTCTGGCAAATCTTCAATAATTCTAAAACCAGATTTTTGGTATGCCCTTATTGCTCTTGGATTATTTTTATGAGGGTCTAAAATAACTGCATTAGCATTTCTTTCTTTTTTCAAAAATTCAAAAATCAATTTAATATATCTTGTACCAATTCCTTTACTCCAATAATTTGGCTCTCCTATAAATTGATCCATACCATAGACTATCTCATCAGTTTTTGGATAATGATAATCAGTATATAACTCATCATACATTTTATATATTTGTCCATATCCAATAGGAACATTGTTATATTCAATAATTACTCTAAAAACTTCATCTTCCCAAGGCTCTGTATAATGTTTTTTTAATGATTCTAATGTATATTTTTTATCTCTACCACCATAAAATTCTAATACTCTTTCATCAGTTAACCATTTTAACATCAAAGGAAAATCATCATCTATTAAAGTTCTTATACATATTTCATTTTCAACTATATTCATTTATTTATCACCTTTTTCATAATCATATACATATACTATTTCATCTTTATAATCATTTTTACCACCTAATTTTTCATATACATGGCAAGCTCTAGGATTACCTTTATCAGTTATTAAAAACATTTCAGAACAACCAATCTCTTTAGAATATTCCTTAATAAAAGATAATAATTTTGAACCATAACCTTTGTCTTGATAGTTAGGTAACATTCCTATTGAGTGTAAATAAAACATTGTTTTTCCATCAGGTCTTAAAAGTGTATAGCAATATGCAAATCCTATAATTTTATTATTTTCTTTAGCTATAAACCCAAATGAACTGGTATCATTAAGAAATCCTTTTAAATTATCAATATCAAAAACCATATTATCATCAATTAAAACTTCTTCCATTTATTTTCAGCCTGTATCATAGCTAAACAAATCGAGTTGTGTGTCCGTTTTTGGGCGTTCTGCTAGCTTGTTTAAAGTCTCTTGAATGAATGTATGTTCTAAGTCAAAAAACTCTGACAGCGCCTTTATATAGCTTTCTTTTTCTTCTTTTTTTACTTTAATGATCGATAGCAACAATGATTTAACACTAGCAAGTTGAATGCCACCATTTCTTCCTGGTTTAATCTTAAAGAAAATTTCCTGATTCGCCTTCAGTACCTTCAGCAATTTATCTAATGTCCGCTCAGGAATGCCTAGCGCTTCTCTAATCTCTTTTTTAGTCGTCACCAAATAAGGCTTGTATACATCACTTTTTTCGCTAATATAAGCCATTAAATCTTCTTTCCATTCTGACAAATGAACACGTTGACGTTCACTTCTTTTTTTCTTGAATTTAAACCACCCTTGACGGACAAATAAATCTTTACTGGTTAAATCACTTGATACCCAAGCTTTGCAAAGAATGGTAATGTATTCCCTATTAGCCCCTTGATAGTTTTCTGAATAGGCACTTCTAACAAGTTTAATCACTTCTTTTTCTTCTAAGGGTTGATCTAATCGATTATTAAACTCAAACATATTATATTCGCACGTTTCGATTGAATAGCCTGAACTAAAGTAGGCTAAAGAGAGGGTAAACATGACGTTATTACGCCCTATTAAACCCTTTTCTCCTGAAAATTTCGTTTCGTGCAATAAGAGATTAAACCAGGGTTCATCTACTTGTTTTTTGCCTTCTGTACCGCTTAAAACCGTTAGACTTGAACGAGTAAAGCCCTTATTATCTGTTTGTTTGAAAGACCAATCTTGCCATTCTTTGAAAGAATAACGGTAATTGGGATCAAAAAATTCTACATTGTCCGTTCTTGGTATACGAGCAATCCCAAAATGATTGCACGTTAGATCAACTGGCAAAGACTTTCCAAAATATTCTCGGATATTTTGCGAGATTATTTTGGCTGCTTTGACAGATTTAAATTCTGATTTTGAAGTCACATAAACTGGCGTTTCTAAAACAAAATATGCTTGATAACCTTTATCAGATTTGATAATTAACGTAGGCATAAAACCTAAATCAATAGCTGTTGTTAAAATATCGCTTGCTGAAATAGTTTCTTTTGCCGTGTGAATATCAAAATCAATAAAGAAGGTATTGATTTGTCTTAAATTGTTTTCAGAATGTCCTTTCGTGTATGAACGGTTTTCGTCTGCATACGTACCATAACGATAAACGTTTGGTGTCCAATGCGTAAATGTATCTTGATTTTCGTGAATCGCTTCTTCGGAAGTCAGAACAACGCCACGTCCGCCAATCATGCTTTTTTTTGAGCGATACGCAAAAATAGCCCCTTTGCTTTTACCTGGCTTGGTAGTGATTGAGCGAATTTTACTATTTTTAAATTTGTACTTTAACAAGCCGTCATGAAGCACAGTTTCTACAACAAAAGGGATATTCATTCAGCTGTTCTCCTTTCTTACGAAAATTAATTAGTTAGAAGCTACGATCAAAGTTGAATCACAACAAAAAAGGCAATCAACTAAGTTTTTCTTAATTGATTGCCTGGTATCTTCTTAAAGACTTGAAATTCCCTCAAAAACCCGATATAATGGGTTTACAGATATTTAAGTATCTGATTAATAAAGTAATTAAATACTTTACCAAATTTCGGGTCTCGACTTCTTTAATTGATTGGTGGTAATCAATTAAGGCTCGCAACTTATTTTCTTGGCGGAAAATAAGTTGGTCGTGGCTCTTTTTTTGTATTCTTTATTCAGTTCGTTGTTTCGTTATATCTAGTATACCGCTTTTAAAAAAAATAAGCAACAATTTCGTTAAATATATTAACGACAATCATTGCTTCTCTTCTTCTATTTGCAACTCTACTTGTTCTAATTCATTAGGAATTAAGTCAATAACTAAGGTTGAGTTTGTCAATTCTGCAATTCGTTCCAATGTTTTTAATGTCGGATCTGATTTTCCTGATTCAATCAATGAATAATTTGATCTACTCATTTCTAATTCTTGGGAGAATTTTTCTTTTGATTTGGTACCTCTCATCTTTTTTAAGCTTTCTCTAAATGCTAGTTCCAAGTTTCTCCCTCCTGTTTATGTAAATATTTTGCACGTTTTCCATTTAATTATATCGTTACACCTTGTAAATCACAAGTGATTAATCACAAATCACTTGTGATTAGTGATTGTTATTGGTGTTGCCTAGAACGATTCTAAGCACATGTTTAATTTTAAAGTGGGCAATTATCTTTAAAATGTCCTACAATGATTCAATAAAAGCATGGCTGCTAGTGAAACTTGCGACCATGCTTTTAAAAATACTTAATGGGGTCCCGAGCGCTTTAGCTCCTTGGAAGCTGTCAGTAGTATACCTAATAATTTATCTACATTCCCTTTAGTAACGTGTAACTTTCCAAATTTACAAAAGCGACTCATAGAATTATTTCCTCCCGTTAAATAATAGATAACTATTAAAAATAGACAATACTTGCTCATAAGTAACGGTACTTAAATTGTTTACTTTGGCGTGTTTCATTGCTTGATGAAACTGATTTTTAGTAAACAGTTGACGATATTCTCGATTGACCCATTTTGAAACAAAGTACGTATATAGCTTCCAATATTTATCTGGAACATCTGTGGTATGGCGGGTAAGTTTTATTAAGACACTGTTTACTTTTGGTTTAGGATGAAAGCATTCCGCTGGCAGCTTAAGCAATTGCTGAATCGAGACTTGAGTGTGCAAGAGCAACCCTAGTGTTCGGTGAATATCCAAGGTACGCTTGTAGAATCCTTCTTCAACAATCAGATAGATGTCAGACGCATGGCTTTCAAAAACCACTTTTTTAATAATTTGTGTGCTTAAATGGTAAGGAATATTCCCAACAATTTTATACCTCTGTTTGTTAGGGAATTGAAACTGTAGAATATCTTGGTGAATTAAAGTGACACGAATGTTCAGTTTTAATTTTTCTGACGATAAGTTGAATAGATGACTGTCTAATTCAATAGACGTTACCTGTTTACTTATTTTAGCCAGTTTCGTCGTTAAATGCCCTTTACCTGTTCCAATTTCGTAAACGGTATCGGTTTCTTTTAAATTCAATTGTTTTATTATTTGGTTGAGTACTTTTTCACTCGTTAAAAAGTTTTGAGAATATTTTATATTTTTGTTCATGTAATCACTCCTGAAGTGATTACATCTATAAATAAATACAGAAGTTAAACGATTTGTTTGTAATTTTAGTTATCTGTTTAAAAAGTCATAAGATTAGTCACTGGTAGGAATTAATCTAACGTATTTATTTATCTGCGTAATCACTGTTTTTAGTCTGTTTCAAAACAGTAGATGTTTTATCTACATTACGCATTTGGAATACCAACATGACGAATCCCTCCTTCTTAATTACAAATTTTTAGCATCTAATTTAACTTCAATTCCTATTATACAAAATTTTAAGTGATATTGTCAAGATTAGTTGACACATTTTTCTCAAGGATATCACCAACTATGCAGCTACCTCCAAAGCATCATAGTATTGCCTACGTTTTACCATGGGCGGAAGGCCTCCATTGGCAGAGCAGATCCTCCGGTTGTTCCAATAGCTGAGGAAGTATCTCCAGATAAGTACCTTTAGTTCTTCTACTTCCATCTGCTTTGCATCATAACGGTCATAAAGGAGTTCCGTCTTCATTCTGGCCCACATGCTTTCGCAGCGTGCATTATCATGACAGCGCCCTCCGGCACTGTTCATGCTTTGATGGATATGATGCGCCCGGATGGTCTGACGGTAGGACTCACTGGTATACTGTGTCCCGCGGTCACTGTGGATGACAGCGCCTTCCAATGCAGGATAAGCAGTCAGGGCATTTTCCAATGTATGGATACATAGATCGGCTTTCATATTCGTTTCCATTGCCAGACCGAGGACACTGAGATCAAAGCAGTCAAAAATTGCAGATACATACAGTTTTCCATTGGAGGCCGGGATTTCCGTGATATCAGTGATACATTTGGCCAATGGAATATCAGAACGAAAATCTCGCTTTAGTAAATCATCTGATTTCATGGCTTCACGATCAGCCTTTGTAATCCCGTTGGGTTTTCTCCTGGGCCGATGGTTCAAGCCAATCTGTTCCATAACACGGTATACGGTTCGCTCACTGGGAATCTGCACTCCTTCCGGCTGTTTCAGCAACAATGCCTGGTACATCCGGATCCGGCCATAAGTATCGTTACATTCATCCTCGCTGACGATTTCTTTCATGGCATCTGCAAGATCCTGGTACTTCCAGGGGCGGTCTTTGTTTGCGAGATATTTATAGAAGCCTTGGCGGCTGATCCCAAGCATTCTGCAGTAGAATGAGATTTTCCCGGTAATCCTGCCGTCCTCTGTCTTCAGGGCCAGAAAGATCATTCTCTGGTTTTTGCTGACTTCCGACGGCTGGCGGCGAAAAAAGCACTGGCTTCCTCCAGAAATTCGTTTTCTTCCTTCAGGCGACGGATTTCCTTATCCTGTTCCTTGACCCGTTTACGTAGCATGGTAATCTCTTCTGACAGGCTCATTGCGCTGGTGGGAGTATGGGAGCCTTCCCCGATATCCAGCTTACCGGCTCTAACAGCTTTCAGCCAGGTATGGATGGTTCCTTCCGGGATTCCTAATTCTTTAGCAGCCTTAGCGCCGCCGATTTCTTTGGCAAGTTTTACTGCCTGTACTTTGTATTCATGGTCATATTTACGTGCCACTTTGAATACCTCCTTATTCTCTTGGTTTTATTATGAAATCCTTGAGAATAAGCTGTCAACTTTTTTTATACCACACCA
>NZ_QTWU01000025.1:0-5978 GCF_003461285.1 Eubacterium sp. AF17-7
TTTGAACCGTGTAAACCGTTTAATATTAAATATATTGAAGATAAAATAGTATGCATGAAATTTGTAAACAGCTCTGAAATAACTGAATATTATAGAATAAGGACAATTGCAATTTATAAAGGTTTTGAATTTGAAATTGTTGAAGAAACAGAAGACAAGTTGTCTATAGTTACAATGATAGGGGATTGCAGGGAGTGGAAAAGATTAGGAATGAAGTGTATTGAAAGGTATGTATATCAGAAATGGATAAACAAAAATGAAGCAGAGATTAAAATAGTAAAGGAAAATTTTAAATTGTAATTATAAGAGCAATTTAAGGTAAATTAAGTAATTACGACAAGCGCATTCGAAAGGGAAATATTCGTTTTAGAATGCGTTTGTTGTAAAGATGAGAATAATCGACAGTCTGGAGCCGACAGAAGCTAAAAAAGCAGTAAGCTTTATAAACAGTTATGGTGATGATGCACTGGAAATGTTTAAGGAAGGGAAAAGCTTTGATGAGGTAAAGAAGATTGTTGAGAGTGGTAGATATACAATCGGTACTGATGAATTAGTTGTAAGAGATAGCAAATTTTTAGATGCAGATGGAAATATTGATTGGGAAAAATGGGCCCCAAATGGCGGGAGAGTACCAGGAACAATTAAAGAAAATCAAACCATTTCTTCAGGAACTATTATGGACAGATATGGAAGTCAATGGGGAAAATATACGTCGCCAGTAGGGGTACCATATGAACAAAGGGCACTTCCATATATTGAGAACTTAAATGCATACCATAAATATGAAGTGTTAAAACCAATTAATAACGTTACAATATCTGAAATTGCTCCAGCATTTGAACAAGTTGGTGGTGGAATTCAGTTTGAATTACCATATAATATAAAAAAATTAAAAGAATTGGGCTACATAAAGGAGATTAAATAAATGACGAGAGAGGTATTAGAAAAAAAATTAAAAGCTGCTGGTGTTCCAGATTATATTTATAATCTGACAGGAAAAGGGATAAAAGATGAACGGTTATGCCTGGAAAAAATTCAGGATAAGTGGTCTGTTTATTATTTAGAAAGAGGTATTAAGACAACAAATAAATTCTTTGAATCAGAAGAAGATGCTTGTCAGTTTTTGTATGTACAATTGATGAATTAAAATGATATTTGAAATTTATTATGGTTATATTTTGAACTCCAACAATCTAAACTTAAGGCAAGTCTTAAATAGAAAAATAACTAAATAAATCGCTGGTACATTTACTAATGAAGGGTGATGATAAAATGATTAGTAGAAACTACATAGAATGCTTAAAAATTTATTTGGGAACAAAAACGAATATTGTATTTGATGAACAGACTATAAAAGTATATATAGATTGTGAAATTCAAAGTGTTTTAAAAGAAGATGATAGTAATTACATATTATTTATTGTGGAAAGAGGAAACAAAAGAAAAATTAAAGAATATAAATCGGAAATTGAAGCAAAAAGAAATTTTGCTATATATGTGAGAAGAATGTTAAATGATAATGAATCTACTGTTGCCTCTGAATTTAACGGAATAAAAGATACATTAGAATTACGAAGTAAAATGATAAAATTAACTGATGAAAAATGGTATTCAATAAATAATTTAGTAGAAGATAAAATAAACATTCTAAAAGATGAAGCGGGAGTGTATAACATATTATTTATTAATAGAAATGGCAAAAAATATTTAATTGAAAGGGACAGGAAAGTGCCTGATATATTTGAAAAATTTTATAGGGAAGTACTTTATTACAGAGATATTATGAAACAAATAGTAGAATATGAGAAAGTATTTAATGATAAAATCGAATATAAAACAAAGATTAGAATGCTTGGATATTAATAGATTAGAAAAATTGATATGGAAAAGAGGGCGTTTTATGAAAGATGGAGAATTTGCAATTTATTTAGGAAAAGAATATTCAGCAGGGGAAACTCAAGAAGGAAAAATAGTGTTACGTTCAACAGACATAGAGTATGTGAAAAACGGTTTTGAACCATGTAAACCGTTTAATATTAAATATATTCAAGATAAAATAGTATGCTTTAAATATGTAAATAGCTCCGAAATAACTGAATATTACATAATAAGGTCAATGGCAATTTATAAAGGTTTTGAATTTGAAGTTGTTGAAGAAACAGAAGACAAGTTGTCTATAGTTACAATGATAGGTGATTATAGAGATTGGGTAAGATTAGGAATGAAGAGCATTGACATAGGTGTGTATCAAAAATGGATAAACAAAAATGAAGCAGAGGTTAAAATAGTAAAAGAAAATTTAAAATTGTAATAATAAGAGCAATTTAAGGCAAATTAAGTAATTACGACAAGCGCATTCGAAATGAAAATATTCGTTTTGGAATGCGTTTATTGTAAAGATGAGAATAATTGACAATCTGGAGCCGACAGAAGCTAAAAAAGCAGTAAGCCTTATAAACAATTATGGTGATGATGCACTGGAAATGTTTAAGGAAGGAAACAGGTTGGATTAGATGCGGCTGAAGCATTTGCTAAGAATGGTATATGGCATAGCGAGGTACAAATACCAAAGAATTCATTTGCGTTAAACCCAGATGGAAGCATAAATTGGTCAAGAGCACCTCAAGGTGGATATCTTTGAATACTGATGGGAATGCAATTAAAGAATTATATATACCTAAGATTGGAGAAGTAATAGATAGATATGGATCTGCGGACGGAAGATACGTTTCACCAGTAATTGGCGGTAAAGCTTTTAGTTATTCAGAAAGATCATTACCATATGTAGAAGATGCATCGAAGTATCATCAATATGAGGTGATAGGAGATTTTGCAAAAATTGAGTACTATGTGAAAAATTGTACAAATAATGAATTAAAAACAAAAATAGATGCTACAGTAAAAGCATATTATGATGGCGATTATAGTAAACTAGTTTCGTATAGAGGTAAAGCGGCAAGAATTGAAGGCTGGGGAGAAGGTGGAGCGATTCAATATGAATTTTCGCTTTCTATAGAACAATTAGAAGCAATAGGTTTGATTAAAGAGATAAAATGATAAGGAGTGAAATTAAAATGACACGAGATGACATTAAAAAATTTATTAAAGAGGAAGGATTAAGAGGGTATAATTTCTTTGAAGATAGAATGGATATGGAGAATGAAATAGTTATAGTGAATGATTCCAATCAATGGATTGTATACGTAACAGATGAAAGAGCAAGTAAAATAACAGGGTCAGAGAAAATGTTTGATAATGAAATCGATGCATTAGATAATTTTTTAAAAAGATTAAGAGCATTAAATATTTTAAGAAAATAAGTATCATAATATGGAGTGATTTATGCATTCATTAATAGGAAAAATATGATGGAGGTGAGAAAATGAAAATTACAGGTAGCAATAATTATGTTAAGTTTGATTTGGAAAATGGGTATGTTATAAAAGCGGAAGGAGAAATGCTTATGGGGAGAAAGTTTGTGGCATATATGAATACTATGAAAACATGGGAGCCACCACATGAGAATGAAAAAATCAGCAAGGAACAAATAGAAAGAATCATTCAAGAAGTACAGAAAAGTATGAATGAAAATACGGTGAAGATTATTTTTGGATGAAATTGGTTAAATAATATTTATTAAAGTTATACATTCGGAGAACTAATAATTTATAACTCCTGCACGTCTATTAATTAATCATCATGGTTGTCCAGAAGCAATTAAGAAGCCATGATATTAATTAATAGACACACCTGATACAGGACATGTTCCCGGAGGAGGAAGCCCGGATTACTGGAATTTCACTGATGCATGGGAATTGTTAAGACAAAGTTACGATGAAAGAACGGCAGCCATACTGCAGGAATTTGGAGAAGACGGACTAAAGCTTGCAGAAAAGTATGGAGATGACCTTGCAAGAATAATCGACAATCTGGAACCGACAGAAACTAAAAAAGCAGTAAGCCTTATAAACAGTTATGGTGATGATGCACTTTATTTATTTAAGAAAGGAAAAGATGCGAATGAAGTAAAGAAGATTGCTGAGGGTGGTTTAAGTGAGACCAGAGTGGTACAGAAACAATAAAATTTAACGAAGTTAAGACATTTACAGCAGAAGAAACTAATCAATGGTTTATTGATAATGTCAAGCCTGATTATAAGCCACCATATAAACCTGGAACTTTAGTGAAGGAAATTGAACTTACTGAAAATACTACTTTTGTTAGAGTATATGATAATATGCCAGATGGATCGGGTATGTATGGAAGTTGGGTAATGAAAGCAGATGATATTAAAGGACTAACACCCTTAGAGATACAAAATAAGTTTGCTTTACCTAATACCCCTAAATATGTATGCGATGTGGAATTGGAGGCTGGAATTCACATAAGAGTAGGCGAGGTCAATCCTTTAGATGGATGGGGGAATGGTGGTGGAACACAATATGATTTAATTGGGCAAAGAATTGGTGATTTTAAGAATGAGAGGCTTTTGGAGGGTAATTAAATGTATCAATACGAAAAGAAGCATATTGAAATCAACGGGAATAGTTATGATTTTGAATTTGATATTCGAGCTGTAGTCCAGTATAAAGAAAAGTTTATAGTATTACTTGGGATTCCATTTAATAGAACTGAGATTAATAACATTTATTGTTTGGATGCTCAAGCAAAATTAATTTGGCAATCAGAGGATTTATCTACTCGCTATCCAGAGTTAAAAAATCTTCTTCCTTACGAGCAGATAGGCATAAAAGATGATACTATTTTTGCATCGGATTTCTATGGACGTAATTATAAAATTAATGTAGATAGTGGGAAGATAGAGGGATTTAATATTGTTAAGTAGTATCTTTAAAGAAAATTAATTATAATTTATTAGGGTTATACTTTCGGACTCCCAACAACCTATAACTCCTGCATGTCTATTAATTAACCATCATGGCTGTTGCGAAGCAATTAAGAATCCATAATGTTAATTAATAGACGCTAGCGAAATTTTGCTGAGTTGGGTATACGGACGAACATTACAAAATCAAAATAGAATATTTAGTTCCAATATGCTGATATAAACGCACTCCTAGCAACAAGAAAAAATGTTGCGAAAGAGTGCGTTTATATCAGTTTGTTAGGGAGGTAGATTTAGATACCATCAAAGAACGGCAGCCATACTGCAGGAATTTGGAGAAGACGGACTAAAGCTTGCAGAAAAGTATGGAGATGACCTTGCAAGAATAATCGACAATCTGGAACCGACAGAAGCTAAAAAAGCAGTAAGCCTTATAAACAGTTATGGTGATGATGCTCTGGAAATGTTTAAGGAAGGAAAAAGCTTTAATAAGGTAAAGAATGTTGTTGAGAGTGGTAGAAAGGTTATTTCTTATACAGAATATGACAATATATATCAGAGTAGTATACATAATGCAGGCAAAGAAAAAGTAATGCTTGGAAAATATGATGGAGGTGGTCCAACCAGTTATATAACAAAAGCAGGAGATGATTATACATATTTTAGTTTGGGGAATGAGTGGGATACTATTAAAACTAAATATGGATATACGGATGATGAAATGTTTAAATTGTTTAATGAGGCATTCCTAGATGATGGAATAAATGAAGGAAAAACATTTCAGTTTTCACATAATCCGATTAATGATACTGGTGCATTAGGAAAAGAGTATCAATACCTATTAAAAAATAATTACAAGTGGGATGCTGAAACTATGACAATGAAACCATAATATTAAAGGAGAATAACAATGAATGTAGATGAATTATATGATTTAGTGGAAGATTTTTTTGGATATAAAGCAAAGATGAGGTATATTAATTCTGCAACAAAGGAAGTTGCATGTGTATTATATGATTCTTTTTTGTTAAAATGTAATTTAGATGATCAGTATGGAAGATTTGGAGCGGGTTTGGAAGTAGGAAAAGAAGGTGTTATAACAGAATTTTTAGGAAAAAGTTGTTCGTTAAAT
>NZ_QTWU01000026.1:0-431 GCF_003461285.1 Eubacterium sp. AF17-7
AGGAATAATCGCCTTAGCAAATACAGCTTTAAATGAGTACATTCCATCCTGCAAACTTTTTAGATAACTTTCATTTAAACTAATAACAACATTTCCATTCTGTTCTGCTACAGAAAAATGACTATTTGAAACTGTATTCTTATTACATTCCAAATATTCAAATTCATTATATTTAGCAACATCCGAACCTTTTGTCAAATAATCGTTGCCTATTGTTACAGTTGCATTTCCATTTCCGTTCCATGTTCCAAACATTAAATATCCATCTTGATATGTAACCTTTGTAGTATTTCCATATACATTAAGACACATCATTGTCAAAACAGATACCATTAATAATATTAAAGCCTTACCTCTTACCTTCTTTGACATAATTATTGTCTCCTCTCTCTATTATTATTTCACATTATTTAGTTACTCAAAAATATCAT
>NZ_QTWU01000026.1:441-5551 GCF_003461285.1 Eubacterium sp. AF17-7
TAGTTACTCAAAAATATCATATAAATCTTTTATAGTTTTACTTATTCCTGGTTATGCTATATTTTATTTTATCATCATATTAATTTCATTAACCATTTCTCCAAGCCCATTGTTGTTTTGTTCTTTTGTTAGTTCTTTAATATAATTCTGTGGATTAATTGTTTTTCCATTGTATGATACTTCACATATTTTGAAATTTCTCAAATCCATACCAAGCATATATTTCTCATAATCCAATTCTTCTTTATCGCTATAGTAGTTTTTCTTTTCCAACTTATCATAAAATTCATCATGTACAAATTCGATGTTTTTTACTGTTGATGAAAGTTCTATCTTTTGCAACTCACTACAATTAATATTCCACACTTTTGTTCCCACTTCATACATTCCATAAAGAAATGCTGATGACTCTACTGTTTCACATCCCTGCTCAACTTTAACTTCTTTTCGTCTTGATGGAATTCTTATAAGCTTCTTTCCATCTTTTGAATAAATTACACCATTTATTGATTTGTAATTAGGGTCATTTTCCATTACTTCGAAATTGTTTGTCGGAATTGAAGTTATTACATCTATATTTAATGGAGTATTAAATTTTACTGTTTCGATTTTTCTATTATGCTCAATTCTTGTTAACTCTCTATTCGTATAATATTTTGCAACATCACTTCCTAAGCATTCAAAGTTTCCCGGCATAGTAACTTCAGTAAGATTTACACATCCCCTTACTATATTTGCCGCAATCTTTTCTACACTTGCCGGAATTACTATTTTTTCTATTCCGGTTGCTGCAAATGCATATTTCCCTATTTCTTTAACCGTACCTGGAATATTTATTTCTTTTAAATTTTCGCTTCCACTGAATGCCGCTTGTGGAATCTGTTCAATTCCTTCTTCAATATTTACTTTGCTTAAACTATCAATTTCTGAAAAATTAGGAATTTTTCCCTGTCCCTTTATATTCATTACTCCATTTTTTAATGTAATCTTTCCGCCTTTAATTGGCATATTTATGTATTTTGTTTTTGTAAAATTAATTGCATCTTCTTCTAACTCTACAACTGATTTAAATTTAACATTTTTAACTTCAGATTCATTAAATGCATGGCATCCGATTTTATTTAATGTCTTTGGAAATTCTATTTTTTTGATTCCTTTAACAAATCTAAATGCATCATCACAGACAGATTTTACACCTTCTTTGATAATTACTTTCTTTATCTTTCCACTATATTTTCCGGCATCAAATGTCATACTTTCCGGCATTTTTCCCTTACCATATATAGTGAGAACACCTTTTTTAAGTTTCCATTTAACTTTATTCTTTTTATTATTTTGCTTAATATTTTTTGTAGCAGTAGTTCGTTTTGCAGCATATACATTTGTTGATGCATTATAGGTACTAAAACATGATAGCATCATAGCTGCCACTAACATTATTGTGATAAATTTCGATATTCTTTTGCTCATAGAATTACCTCCCACAAGATTGTAATTTCATAATTAACAACTTTTTACTGATTTGACTTAATAGTGTTGTTTAATTCATCAGTCAAATCAAGCACACCATTATTTCTTGTTTTACCAAAAATCTGTTTAATAAACGTTTGTGGTTTTACCGTTCTTCCTTTATAAGTTATTTCCTGCAAATTAAAATCTCTCATACTTAAAGTTTCTATTGTTTCCAGATAATCTCCCATTTTGTTACACTGCTTTTTTTCTGTCCTATCATAATAATTATCTGTTTCAAGACAAATCTGCTTAACTGAATTTGCAAGTTCTATTTTTGTCAAATTACTACATCTTAAAAACCACTCATCGCCATCGCTTTCATACAATCCATAAAGAAACGCTGATGATGCTACATATTCACATCCATCTTCAACTTTTAGTTCTGTTCTCTTTGATGGCACTCTTACTAAATTTCTTCCGTCTTTTGAATATATTACTCCATTTATCACTTTATAATTCGGGTCATTTTTTGCCACAACAAAATTATTTGTGTCAATACCTGATATAACATCTACATTCAAGGGTGAATTAAATTTTACGACATCCACATTTGTATCTCTCTTATCAATTACATTTCTCATTGGAGTTGATTCTTCACCATCCCTGGCTATAAACTCAAATTCACCCGGCATTGTTACTTTTGTTAATTTACTGCATTCGCTAAATATATTTGGTCCGATTCTTTTTACACCAGATGGTATATTAATTTCCTTCAATCCTGTTTTTGAAAATGCATTTGCATTTATTTCTTCAACTGTATTTGAAATCTTTAATTTTTTCAAATTAGCACTTCCGGAAAATGCCCACATTGGCAAGGTTGTTATTCCTTTTCCGATATTTATTTCTTTTACATATGCATTACCCACTCTAACAGGTATTTCACCTTTACCGGTTATGTTCATCACACCATTTTTTAATGATATTTTTCCACCTTTAATAGGTATGTTTATGTATTTTGCATGATAAAGTTCTAATCCGTTTTCTTTGATTTTAACTTTTGACTTTAAGTCAACCTTTTTTAAATTTGTAAACTCAAATGCATTTTCCCCTATTTGTTTTAACGACTTCGGAAATTGCACTTCTTTTATGCTTTTTATAAAATAAAATGCATTATCACAAACAGACTCTACTCCCTCTTTAATAATAACCTTCTTTATTTTTCCTTTATATTTTTCATACTCAAAGGTCATATTATTTGGCATTTTTCCCTTCCCATATATTGTAAGTACACCTTTTTTAAGTTTCCACTTAACATTCTGCTTCGTATTTTTTGTAGCAGTAGCATGTTTCGCTGCGTATACGTTTGTTGTTATTCCACACTCGCTCCAACAGGATAACACCATAACTGCCACCAACATGATTGTAATAAATTTATATATTCTTTTACTCATAGAACTACCTCCTGCTAATGCATTTATTTTAATGTTCTTACTTTAACAAACGTATTTGTCGTATATAATATTGCATTTTTTAACTATTATTAATTCCAATTATTATAAGTATTTATTCTACTTCTGATTATTATTTATACTATTACATCACCTCCAGCTACTCTTTCTGTAAAATCCAACAATACACATTTAATATCCATCAAATTTACTTCTTATTATTTGTCATAATCACATCGTCTATGCAGCATATATGCTACACCAATTTACTGTTAATTTTTTTGTTATCTTATTTATAGTTGGAATTAATAAAATTATTTAGTTACTTAAAAATATCATATAAATCTTTTATAGTTTTATTAGGATTTTTGTTAAGAATTGTGTTAGATATGTCTAATCCCCCATATAAAACTAGCCTCTACGTGTCTTTATTGAATATATACTAGTTATATACTCATTGTATAAGTTTAAAATCTATGCGTCAATACGTTTTTATTTTGTCACAATTTGTTTTTTACTATTAACCAACACTAATCTGTCTTTACTTTTATTTAACAATTATATTTATTTTTTATTCAAATCAAAATTAATCCCTTATATTATAAATGATATTAGAACATAAAACCGAACACATTTTAATGAAAAATTTTATAAATTTCACTAAAATATGTTCGGTTTGCATTTTTCTTTATTTATTCATGGTTATGCAATACTTTTCTAATTCCGCACTACTTAAACTTACATTATTTTTAATCACATTTTGAGTTGAATATTTAGCTATTTTTTCATCTTCCGGAAAATTTCTTATATAATCTTTTCCTTCTGATTTAAAAATACATTCATAATCATTTACCGGATCATATGCATTTTCAACCAAATTGCTGTCCATTAAAAATAATATATACTTGTCACCAACATTAGGATATTCTGAATCTGTTGTTTTCTTTTCTATTAATGTATTTTTTCTTTCTTCTACACTTAATTCTTTAAACTTTTCATCTCCTACATTTTCAACTAACTGTTCTACTGTCATATAACCTCCATACAACAAAACCGTTATTTTATCATTCGTATTTACACTTCCTTTAAACTTTTCATTGACTTTTAGTTCCATAACAGTATATGGCTCTCCATATAATACTGTAAAAAACGTATTTTCAACTTCTCCTTCAACGATATACTCAGAATTATTATATAATCCTTCTATCTCTTTACATGATTTTGCAAATGACATTGATGATTTAACAGAAGCCGCCTCTTCCTTCTGTTTTTCCGTAAATTTCATTTTTTTTATGTTTACAGTTTTATCAACTACATTTGTTTTATTATCATTTGTAACCTCAGTTACTTCTTTTTTAGTATTTCGATATGTCAACTCATTTGTATTATTTTGACATCCACTTAGCATCAAAACTATTGATATTATTAAACACGTATAAATTAATTTACTATTCATTTTTCCACCTTCCTCGTCTTTTATTTGCGAAACATTCTACTTATATATATGATTTATATTATTGCAGTCAACTTTTGCCGGCTTATTTCTTTCAATCGCTGTATTTCCATTATCTGACAATATATATCTATCATCATAATTATACATAATAGAACTATTTTGTTTATTTGGCTGGTGGCTCAATCCCATTGCATGACCTATTTCATGCCCAACTAATCCTGTCTTTTTTCGTTGTCCATAGTCTTTGGTTTTATCAGTATCTATATATATAATGTTCCATGTCCAATCTTGTATTGACTGATCATCAACTAACGTACTATATGAATAATAATCTGTCTTTCCAGTTGTATCTCCACCTAAAGTAGTTGTATGTAATTCTATTGTTGCATCACTTTTATTTGAAGATTCTCTAAAAGAAATCGATGTTGTAACACCTGAATCTGATGATGTATTTATCCAATACGAAAATGCATTTCTAATTCTACTAGAGTAATTACTTGAAAAATTCGAATTAATCCAATAATACCTCTTATTATTTCCATAATTTCCTACACCACTTAATATTTTTTTATCATTGAATGTCTTTTTCCCATGTGTACATGATTCTGTGACTGCCATTATTGGAGCCGTTGTACATAAGGATGTAATTCCAACCACTAACATAATAACTATATTTCTTTTTTTCATAGTTAATCCTCCATTTTATTACATCTAATCAACTTAGACCATTCTCCAAAGTTCTTTTTCCCATCAA
>NZ_QTWU01000027.1:0-209 GCF_003461285.1 Eubacterium sp. AF17-7
GCATTTCCAAGTGTGCTTATGTATGAACATCCGTCAGGATCTATGTAATACAGTGGATTGTCCCCACAATAAATGTAACCGTTCTGGGTTAGGGTTTCATATACATTTCCTGCTTTAGGGTCCTTCTGTATAAATTCCCTGTCTGTGGAATTGTACATTCTTGCTCCCGCATTCCAGTAGCCTGTTGTTTCATCATAAACATATCCGGT
>NZ_QTWU01000027.1:219-4900 GCF_003461285.1 Eubacterium sp. AF17-7
GTTTCATCATAAACATATCCGGTATAACTTTTTGAAATGTTTATTCCGTTAAGTTTACTGCTTACCGTTTCTGTTTCCGGCTTTCCCCATGCATCATACTCTGTTTTCGCTGCAACCTCTGCATTTTCATCCAGTGCCCATCTTGTGCTTCCGAGTCTGTCCGTGTACAGGCTGTAAACTAAACAACTGAATGTTTACCAGAAGTTTTCAATTTTACTTTAGTTAAATCATATAGTTTAGCATCAACTTAGTTCACTTTTCGTATACGCATAAAACGCATCTATTTAGCAGCAAAAATTTATTTTAAAAGAAGTGCGTTAATGTCAGAATTTTGGAACTAAATATTCAGTTTTAAATTTATTTGTAAAACGCAATAATTCCGTTATACTAATTCTTCAAAGAACTTCTGTTGTATCGCATTATTGTTACTTAGTTCTTCAATTTAGCTGGCTAAGTAATGATTGCTGAATGGTTCATTAATATTCATTTCTCCCTATCTCCTTTTGGTGATATATTCCATCAGAAAACTTGCGGACAAAACCTTTTGCTGGGAAATCAGGATATTTAAATTCCCACAGACATCCACAACAATTACACTTATACCATTTGTCTGCTTTCCATTCAAATCCATTACAATATGGTTTTCCTACCTCTACTTCTGAAAATATACCTTTTTTACTTGTTCTTCAAAAAATCTTTTAATTTCTTCATATAATTGATACGAATTAATCAAACTTCCTATTCGTTCTCTACATTCACATTTTATCATTGAAACCACCTCGCTTCTACTGTAGGAATATATACTTGATTTCCACCTCCAGGCAATATTCCTATTACATTTCCAATACTATCATATATATTTTGTGGCATGGCTATACCTTCATAAATTGTTGTTCCTTTAGGAACAACTACTTTTACCCTGTTGGTGACACGGACTGTATCTGCCACATCTTCAACCTTTTCTAAAATTGGCACCAATGCAAGGGAAAACAGTTTTTTTCTCTGCCAGACCTAAGGAATCCACATAGCTGGTGGAATTGTTGCCACAGTAGATGTACCAGTTCAGTCTATGATATGTTATCCATTATACACTATTGCTGATGGTTTAGGAAATTTCCAATAAAGAAAAATGCATTGTCTCCACAACACCAAGTACTATGAAAACAATGCGTTCTTCGTCTTAAAATGACAATATTTAGTTTTAATTTTGACAGCACTTAAATGTACTTAAGTTATAAAGCCTCTAAATTAATCTTCATGGATTTTTCTACCTTAAATCCATTTCGATTTCTTTATCAACCATGGTAAAATTTTTTAGTAACCATCTGCATATACATTGCAGCAAATTAAACTATAAGACATTTAGTTCTTCAATTACTGCATTTGTATTTCTATAACCCCACCTCTATCTCACACATAATGGTCAAATTACTTCTTTCACCATCAATCATTAAGTCCAAGTATTTACTTTTGAATCTTGTAGGATTACGTTATTTTGTATGCACTACAAAACCTTACTGCTTTATTCAAAGCATCCATTACATTACTTTTTTGCATATTTTCATCATCATAAAAACAATATACCGGTTGTTTCTCTTCTTCCTTTGATATATCCCTATCCAATGCTTCAAAATAGACAAACTGATATTTATTGCATAATCAACTACTCCGTCTCCAATCACTTCGACTACTCTTGTTGCCGTTGCCACATTTTTCAAAGTACACCATAAATAAGAACAACTGTTATATTTTTCTATACAATTCTTCCAGTTCCAACAACTCCATACCTAACTGGTCTGAATAATCCCATGAATCCACTATAATCCGAGGATAACTTAAAATAACATTTTTTTGCATATTGCTCTTTTGAAGTTCTGTCAATATAGTTTGCAACTGAACCATATTTTTCTTACTTTGTCCCATTTTAACTTTTTCAATTTCCAACTTTATTTTTTGTTGCAATTCGCTATTTCTTTTATTAAAATTCTCTTCTATTGTCATCTTATTAACTCCTCCAAATTACTAATATACCATTGATTGGCACCACCAATGTATTAATGTATTGACTGCTAAAATTCTTCTGAGCCGCTAAAACTTCCGTTTCTAAGTGATGCAACGGTGTAAAATGCTCCGTCTGTTGCTGCGGATATTCCTGCTGACGCTATTACTGCTTCCGCTATTGCGGCTGCTCCTACTCCGCTTACTCCCGCTACAACTATTCCCGTTGTTCCTACGGCTGCCTTTGCCCATGTCGGCATGTTATCTATTTCACAGCATATCCTTGTGTAAAATCCAAGTCCGCCTGCCACTCCGCTCTTTACAACGTTGAAAGCTGTTCTTCCTGCATTTCCAAGTGTACTTATGTATGAACATCCGTCAGAATCTATGTAATACAGCGGATTGTCCCCGCAATAAATATAACCGTTCTGGGTTAGGGCTTCAGATACCTTTCCTGCTTTAGGGTCCTTCTGTATAAATTCCCTGTCTTTGGAATTGTACATTCTTGCTCCCGCATTCCAGTAGCCTGTTGTTTCATCATAAACATATCCGGTGTAACTTTTTGAAATGTTTATTCCGTTAAGTTTACTACTGTTTCCTTCATTATCATAACTGTATGATACAGAAAAACTGCTACTTCTGGACGTTCCATACATTGGTTCAGAACATACTTGTGCTGTTACTGGTTACAAATATCAACTTTTCCGCAAGAAAGTAGCTGACTTCCTACAGAACGCTGAATATCTATTTCTGTACTACTGTCGAAGCACACAACCAAAATCAGATAGCCATTTCAATAGGGCAGATGCGAAACATATTATGAAGATAAAACTGGAGCAGTATTTTATGAATAAGAGCTACTACTTTCAGAAAGTTCCCCCCTTAAAGAAGATGCATAGTTAATAATAAGCAACCAATTTTATAATTCCGAGGTACAATTCCAGTGGACAAATACGGATAAGAATATTACATAATGCAAGAGCCAACTGATGTTATCAATACATAGTTGGCTCTAATGCTTACTATTCAGTTTTGTTTTCAAATGTCCTTAACATCAAAATGGCGAATCTCGCACTAGGGTATTCAAATTAATCTATATGGATTATATCACCTTCGGTGAGAGCCATTACGATTAATTTAAAGACCTTGGTAATTTTTCAGGTGATTTGTGTCCTTA
This sequence comes from Eubacterium sp. AF17-7, assembly GCF_003461285.1. Classification (NCBI taxonomy): domain Bacteria; kingdom Bacillati; phylum Bacillota; class Clostridia; order Eubacteriales; family Eubacteriaceae; genus Eubacterium; species Eubacterium sp. AF17-7. The sequence goes on from NZ_QTWU01000027.1 coordinate 3,395, forward strand.
AGTGGAGACATAACTAAAAATTATAATTTACTTTTTACTTGCGTTAGTACGCTCCAATACACTTCCATATCACTATCCTCAAGATTATTTACGATATCTTCTCCTCCTAAAAATAACGGAACTTTATAACCAGCACATCTTCCATAAACAATCGACTTACCAAAATTATTCATCCATTCATCAAAAAACGATTTTGCTAAACATGCATCAGCATATAATGGAATTTCCTCATTAAGAAATTTGTCAAATGTACAAGGAATTTCTAATACATCATTAGTTCCTATTTCAAACATCAAAATATTTCCATATGTACTTTTTCTTAAATCAATTCCAAAACAACGTCCAAGCCAATCATAACCAAAAATCTTAAACAAATTCTGGAACTCTGGATATGCTTCACTGACAATTTCTGTCCATTTCTTTACATTATCCTTTGAAAAAGAATTAAACAGCCCATGTCCAAATCTTTTTCCACCTAATTGCATGATAAAATCATTATACAAATCTTCTGAATACTCAATCACGATGTTCTCATTAAAAAACAACAAGAAATCTCTAATCATATCATTCTCCTTACTGTATCGTAAATTGTCCGAATACCGTTTCATCTGGATAATCTTTTATAGCATTTTTTATTTGCACACCTAAACTTCTATTAACACTCATATCTAATGGATTCATATTCAATATATCATCTGCTCCTCCCAATTGCAAATCAATAGTATGGTCTACATCATATCCACTTGGTACAGATGCTTTACCATACGCTGATTTATACCTTGAGGACGCTGATGTTCCTCCTCTATTAGCAGGTGTTTTTATAGTCGTGGCATCTGAAAGTGCCTTTACTTTTACATCTGCCTCTGCCTTTTGTGCTGCAGTCCAACCATCTTTATATTTTAATTCTATATCTACAGAACCAGTACCACCCTCATATGACACACTTCCAGCTTCATCTGCCATAACCCCTGCAAGTTTTCCACTCTTTGCAGCATTTCGTATTCCTGCCACTCCAAGCCCTGCTCCTGCAAACATGTAGCCGTTTACTGCTCCATTTATGACCGTGTCCTTTAATTCTGACCTGCTAAAACTTCCGTTGTTTAATGCATATATGCTGTAGAATGCTCCGTCTGTTGCCGCTGATATTCCTGCTGATGCAATTACTGTCTCTGCTATCGCAGCCGCTCCCACTCCACTTGCTCCTGCAATTATTATTCCTGTTGTTCCAACCGCTGCCTTTGCCCATGTCGGCATGTTATCTATTTCACAGCATACCCTTGCATATAATCCAAGTCCGCTTACGGCTCCGCTCTTCACAACGTCAAATGCCGTTCTTCCTGCATTTCCAAGTGTGCTTATGTATGAACATCCGTCAGGATCTATGTAATACAGCGGATTGTCTCCACAGTATGTGTAGCCGTTCTGGGTCATAGGCTCAGTAATGTTTCCTGCCTTAGGGTCCTTCTGTATAAATTCCCTGTCTGTGGAATTGTACATTCTTGCTCC
>NZ_QTWU01000028.1:0-1445 GCF_003461285.1 Eubacterium sp. AF17-7
TGGTGCACCAAATATGCTTGTGACCTTTGGTTTGTATCCAAAAATTCCCTCACCATTTTGCAACATTTTTTTGTTACTAAGAGTGCGTTACTTCAGCATATTGAATTTGCAATGTCCTTTCGTATACCCAACTCGGCAAAATTTCGCAAGTGTCTATAAATTAACATCATTGATTCTTAATTGCTTCTGGGCAGCCATGATGGTTAATTAATAGACGTGCAATAGTTATAGGTTGTTGGGAGTCCGAAAGTATAACCATAATAAACTCAATATGAGGTCTTGAATTTCCTTATTATAAAGGCAAAATTAAGTATATCTATTATTTTCAACCTCAAAGTTTACAATTGATAGCAATTCATCAAAAGCCTCCTCTTCGTTTTCAGTTATCAATCTAATTCTATGTCTCCCTCGCTCATTATTGACATACACTTTCCATTTCTTTTCACATGTATCATAAAAACATCCTATTGTAAAATCAGCAAAAATTTCATCGCCAATCTCCAACTTCCACTTTTCTAATTTACATTGTAGTTCTTCTTTAATTTTCAAAAATTCTTTTCTATTCATTTGTACTACCTCAATTTATAATTCCTAATCGTTTCATGGTATTTCCGTTAAGTGGAGTAACATATTGTCCTGCTCCTCCAGACATATCTCCCCACGAAGCTGCTGTTCCTTTTAACCCGTAAGTGGCATCAATATTACTTCCTACTGCATCTGTCGTATCCTCAATAAAATCATTATATGTATTTTGCAAATTCTTAAAATATGATGAATTAACATTCGCTATTCCTTCCTTAGATAAAATTGTATTCAATCCATCTATATCTCCATTTTTTATTGCATCTATTTTATCAAAATACGTTACATTATTAAAAGTTCCCGTATGATAAGCTGCTTCATTCTCTACATAAGGAATGGCTCTTTCACTATATGTGTATTTACCCGTTGGAGGAACATCTGCAAAATTAGAGTCTCCCATATATCCATATCTATCCCAAGTATTAGGCAACCCATCTGTTCTGGAAATAGATTTGATTGTGCTTTCATCAAAGCCTAATTTAGGTGGCCAATCATATATTACATTTCCTTTCGCATCAAAACCTTTTACATACTGAATATCACTTGGTATATTGATATCAGCTTTATAATTCGAACTTTCAAACAATTTTTGTAATTCTCTTATCTTCTGGGCATCAGTCAAATCACTTCTCATACCAATATCGCTTATTGCTTTACTAAAATCAGCATAAGAGTTTAAACCACCCTCAACAACCTTCTTTACCTCATCAAAGCTCTTCCCTTCCTTAAACATTTCCAGTGCATCATCACCATAACTGTTTATAAGGCTTACTGCTTTTTTAGCTTCTGTCGGCTCCAGATTGTCAATTATTCTCATCTTTACAATAAACGCATTCCAAAACGAATATTTTCATTTCGAATGC
>NZ_QTWU01000028.1:1455-4715 GCF_003461285.1 Eubacterium sp. AF17-7
TAAACGCATTCCAAAACGAATATTTTCATTTCGAATGCGCTTGTCGTAATTACCTAATTTACCTTAAATTGCTCTTATTATTACAATTTAAAATTTTCCTTTACTATTTTAACCTCTGTTTCATTTTTGTTTATCCATTTTTGATACACACCTATGTCAATGCTCTTCATTCCTAATCTTACCCAATCTCTATAATCACCTATCATTGTAACTATAGACAACTTGTCTTCTGTTTCTTCAACAATTTCAAATTCAAAACCTTTATAAATTGCCATTGTCCTTATTCTATAATATTCAGTTATTTTCACATCCTCTATGTCTGTCGAACGTAACACTATTTTTCCTTTTTCAATCTCCCCTGCCGAATATTCTTTTCCTAAATAAATTGCAAATTCTCCATCTTTCATCATACTATCTTCTGTTTTTGTTATTTTATAACTTAAAATAATCTTGTAAATACCTGATATAGTATATTGATTTAGCACTATTAATTCTTAATTGCCTTTGAACAACTATGATTGTTAATTAATAGACTTGAATTAAATTTAGATTTACATGAATCCTAAAGTATAAATCAATTAAAGTACATAATATCAATACTACTTACATTGCCTCTAGCATCATAATTTGATGTTATTTTTCCCCAACTATATTCAATCTGCTGATTAATACCTAATTCATTTAATATATTATCGTGTAATAATTTTCTTTTATCCTCATTTTTTTCCGAAAACTCTTTATCACAACATATCAAAGACACCATATATATCTTTCCATTCCTAAAGAATAAACTAACAATATACTTCTTATTATCTATAATTTGTTGTTCATCTAAATAAAAAATTCTCACCCCATCTTGATTATTATAGAATTTTGTATTTTTGAACTGTTCAAATGAATAACTTGGAAAAATTGTTAGCTCATCTGATATTTCAATAAATCCATTGTTGATATCTATCATTATTAGTTTCCTCCCTTACTTATTTAATTTAATATTATCAACAGGAGTTAATATCCCTTTATCAATCAAATCTTGAACATCTGGAACATAATATTGTGGTAATCCTCCTTTTCCAAATTGGGGATTTGCGTTTGCTATTCCATATGCACTCGCAACATCCTCATTAAATACATAGCCTTGCATTTCTCCTCTATAACCATATTTAGGATTTTTTTCCACCTGCAATCCTTCAAATAATTTCGTTGCATCTCTGCCAGACTGTTCAATTGCATCTAAAGTTGTAAAATACTCCGTTCCATTCGGTTCCCCTCGATATAAAACAGTACCCTTTTTAACAGTAATATCAACATAATCATCTATACCTGGATATTTTCCTTTTCCTTGCCAACTTCTTGCAATTTCGGAAGGTGTCTTTCTGCCACCCTCAACAACCTCCTTTACCTCATCAAAGCTTTTTCCTTCCTTAAACATTTCCAGTGCATCATCACCATAACTGTTTATAAGGCTTACTGCTTTTTTAGCTTCTGTTGGCTCCAGATTGTCGATTATTCTTGCAAGGTCATCTCCATACTTTTCTGCAAGGTTCAGACCATCCTGTCCGAATTCCTGCAGTATGGCTGCCGTTCTTTGATGGTATCTAAATCTACTTCCCTAACACGCTGATATAAACGCACCCTTTCGCAACATTTTTTCTTGTTGCTAGGAGTGCGTTTATATCAGCGTATTGGAACTAAATATTCTATCTTGATTTTTCAATGTCCTTTCTTATCTTATACCAAGCCCGGCAAAATTTCGCTAGTATCTATTAATTAACATCATGGATTCTTAATTGCTTCTGGGCAGCCATAATGATTAATTAATAGACATGCAATAGTTATAGATTGTTAGTGTATCCATATATAGTGACACAATTTAAACTATCTCAAATAATTTTTTTGAACTACTTCTCTTTTATTTACATCTATTTCAAAAATTATTCCAAGTTCATAATGTGCAGTTAGTATATTATCGGATTTTTTTTCTATTTGGTCATATCCCCTTGGTATTTTTGCCTGAACTATATCATTTATATTCCATATTTTCTCTCCCAGATAATTATATGCCATTACATTATTAGGTATTTCTTTCCTTTCCCTTATTAAAACAACAAAAAAATCTTTATATTCTACTACTTGACTAATATTGATATCAAAACGAATTAATTTGCCATTTACCTCTATTGACTTATAGTCTAATTGTCTCATTATTTTTTATTCCCTTTCTACTTTAAATCATATATATCTGTAAACCAATCGTCATCTAAGAAAACATCTTTTATTGCATATTGTACATCTCCACCTAATGTCCCCCACGATTCCTGTGGTCCAACAATACTAACCTCTAAAGGTATATCACTTGGAATTTTGGGATATACTATCTTATCAGGTATTTGTGGTAATGCATATTTTTCAGCGATCTCAACTGCACTCAATCCTTTTATATCATCTGCACGAAGAATAAATGGACTCTTGGGTTTGTTTACCCCCTCTTTGAATACCCTTGCATATTTATGATTTCCTGCTTCAACATTATAGACTTTTGTTCCAGCAGCTACAGGTGGCAAATCATACCCCATATCTGCCCAATCTGCATTAGCAGTCGTTGCATCTTTAATATTTATTATTTTGTATCCATCAAGTGTTATTTTATTTTCTAGTTCATCACTTAATTTAACATAATCAATTGTCTTACTACCCCTCTCACTTAATCCACCCTCAACAATCTTCTTTACTTCATCCGCACCTTTTCCTTCCTTAAATAAATCGAATGCTTCATCTCCGTAACTGTTTATCAGGTTTACTGCTTTTTTAGCTTCTGTCGGCTCCAGACTGTCGATTATTCTTGCAAGGTCATCTCCATACTTTTCTGCAAGCTTTAGTCCGTCTTCTCCAAACTCCTGCAGTATGCTTGCTACCTTTTCACCGTATTTTTTGCTAAGCAACTCCCATGCATCAATGAAATTCCAGTAATCCGGGCTTCCTCCTCCGGGAATATATCCTGTTCCATTACTTCCTGAACTGCTTCCGGTTCCTCCACTTCCGTGGTTTCCTGAGCCGCCTCCCGGTATTTCACCTGTTCCGTGACTTCCTGAAGTGCCTCCGGTTCCTCCACTTCCATGGTTTCCTGAGCCACCTCCCGGTATTTCACCTGTTCCATGACTTCCTGAACTGCTTCCGGTTCCTCCACTTCCGTGGTTTCCTGAGCCGCCTGTTCCCGGGCTGTCATCCCATGATACTCCTCCATATTCTTCCGTAAAGAA
>NZ_QTWU01000029.1:0-2871 GCF_003461285.1 Eubacterium sp. AF17-7
TTGCACATTGCAACAATTCCTTCTTTTGTTCCCATGTTGTATGACTGATTATCTGTTGCAATCATTGGTGATGAATTGTAAAGCTGTACATGTACATATGTTGTTTCATTTCTAAGTGCATTTATCATTGGAAGATATACACCTGCTCTTGCATCACAGTACTGATTTATTCCACCGTAGAACTGATATCCTAACTGTACGTAGAATGTTTCAGGTGCCCATGAAAGAATGAAATCTTCTCCATAGCTGTTTACAATTGTTCTTATTGCATTTATCATGTTAACAATCTTTGGTGATGTTGGATTGTTAATGTCTGTATCTTTTCCACTTTCAAACTGAACTGATGACTGTTCAAGGTCAATGTCGATTCCATCAAATCCATATTCATCTACAATTGATTTAATATCACTTACAAACTGGTTAACTGCACTCTGTGATGTTAATGAGAAATATCCTTCATATCCACCAATTGAAAGTACAATCTTTTTACCTTGTGCCTGTAATGCTTTCACATCATTTTTGAAATCTGCCTTTGTGTAGTCTGCTGTAAGTCCTGAAATATCAAATTTCATTTTTCCGTCTGTACTTCCTGCACTTACAGGTTCTGCAAATGATATATTTATTACATCCCAGTTTTTATCTACATCTCTTAACTTAATGAAAGGATTTCCTGAATTATCCCATGTATGGTAATAGCCAATTAAAAGTCTTGATGCCAAATCACTTGTTGCTGTGCCCGGTTTAGTTGTTTCTGCAACTTTTGTTGTTTCAGATGTTTCTAAACCTTCTATTGTTACCTCTATTATCTGTCCTTCTGTTTCATATCCATTTAAATTAGCTGTAACCTTTATAATATGTTTACCATTTGTTGTAAATGTATATGATGTTGCTGTTGCTAAAGCAAATGTTTCAACATATTTTCCATCAGCATATACTCTATATGTCTGTCCACTTTCTATCTGCTCATTTGTCTGACCCCAAACAAATGATACTGTTCCACCATCCTGACTCTGCTTTGCTAAGCCAATTACTTCTGTTGGCCTTGCTTCTGTCTGAGAAGATGAAGTTGTAACTTCTGTCTTTGTTGTTTCTTCATTTTTTGTTGTAACTTCTGTTTTAGTTGTAGATGTTTCTTTTGTTGGCTGTTCATGTTTTTCCAATGAATCCATAAGTGAATCCATTGATTTAGCCCATGCATAATCATTTGTAGCATCCCAGTTAATTGACCAAGTCATTACACCTCTAAATGTTGGATAAGCTTTTGGTGCTGTAAAACTTCCTGATGATGTTCCATTTACAAGTGATGTTACTGCTGTAGAAATAACATCTGTTGACACATATCCACTTGAAGCTGCTTTTGGTGTTGACGGCAATCCTAATGCTACCTGATCAGCTCTCAATCCGTTTTCTAACAATAATGTTGCAAGTGATGTCAGGAAATCTGCATTTCCAACCTGTGCATTAAATCCGTTATAACCATTCATTCCACCTGTATTGTAGAACTGTGGATAACAAATTGTAAGAATATCCCTAATCTTGTATGCCAGTCTATAATATGCAGATGTTACTGCTGTTCCGTTTGGATTTGTATCCTGAAAATATAATGTTTCAGGTGCCATAGTGATAATAAAATCATCTCCAAAATGAGACTGCACTTTTCTAAGTGCCTCAGCTATGTAATCAGTTCCTGATACCGCACTTCCTTCAAAGTCAATATCTACACCTTCAAATCCATATTCTTCTATCATTGAAATAAGGCTTGTTGCAAACTGATTTGCTGATTCTTCATTTGTTATATAAGTTGTTCCTTCTGCTCCACCTACTGAAATAATTACATGCTGACCTTTAGCCTTAGCATCTTTTATGTCCTGAATAAACTGAGCCTTTGTATATCCTCCTAATGCAGTAGATAAATCTTTGTCAAGTTCAAATGTAACCTTTCCGGCTGTTGTTGATGAATTTGCAAAAGCCACACAAATCATATCGTAGTATGATGGAACATCTGAAAGTTTAAGTGCAGTTGATCCATTGAGAAAGTTATGCCAATATCCTGTTACCATATGCTCAGGCAATTTAGAATTAACTGTATAATTATTCTGAGTTGTTTCTTCTGTTCCTGATGCGTTTGTTGTTTCTTCTATTCCCGCAACTAAGTCAGTTCTTTCTTTCCATAAAGTTACTGCTACTGTAGGAGACCATCCGGAATTGGAATTGTGTTCATATGTACATTCATACACTTTATCCTGATATTGAACCAAATCACCTATTTTATAGTGAACGTTATCCGGTGACCACACAGGATATACACCTGTCGCTGTTTTCTTAGTTGTTGTCTCAGGTGCCTTTGTTGTTTCCGGTTTCTTAGTTGTTGTTTCCGAAGCTTTTGTTGTCTCCTGTTTCTTTGTTGTAGTTACATCCTGTTCTTTTGTTGTATTCTGAACTGTTGTTCCTTCTGAAACACCATTTCCATATACTAAATTAGTAGAAAGGATTTCTCCTCCTGAAACAGCTCTCTGTCTTAATACTATTCCTTTAATGTTTCCTGTACTTGCTGTTCCTTTTCCTGATTTTAATGTAAATGTTAATGATGCTCCCGGTTCTAATGTCTTTGAGCTCCATTCCGGTGGTGTCACTACTGTCTTTCCGTTTTCACTTGTAATTGTTCCGCCTGCACTCCAGTCTCCTGATAATGTCTCTCCATTTTGTGTCTCTATCGCTATTGACGGATAACTTAATGTCTTTCCAAAGTATTCTGCCCATGGCATTACTGATATGTCCTTTGCACCTCCAGGCATTGTAATCTTTGGATTTGTATTTTTTACTGTTATTGTGTATGTATCTCCTGATGCTGTTACTGTTGTTTCAACACCG
>NZ_QTWU01000029.1:2881-3595 GCF_003461285.1 Eubacterium sp. AF17-7
TCTCCTGATGCTGTTACTGTTGTTTCAACACCGTCATTTCCAGGAATTATTATGTTCTGCTTTGGTAATGCTTCTGATCCATAAAGTGATTCCTTCATTGTCTTTGTGATTGAGTTTGTGCTGTCAAGTGATGCCATCCATGAAATGAGTCCGCCCAAATGTTTCTCTCTTACATATTTTCCTTTTTCTGCTACTGATTCTTCCGTGTCACATGTGAAGAACATTCCTGTTGATTCACTGTAGAAGTAGTTTGCCTTTGCAACATCATCCCAGTATTTCTTTAACTGATACTGATTTATTAATGAATCTATGTCTCCATATGCATATGTTACTCCGTTTTCTCCTGTTGCATCTGCATATAATCCCGGATTCTTTGGATCTCTTCCGGTGTCCTTCTTTACTTCCTTCCAGCCTCTTGTATATGGTGCCACTCCCACTACTATCTTTGAGTAATCTATGTCATCTCCATATTTATTTTCAAGATATTTTATGCATGAATCTACTGAAAGTGATGCATCCCCTTCGTCATATGCAGGGTTTGTGTATAATGCTGTCTGGTGAGCCGTGAATCCTCCCCATGCACCGTTTAAGTCATATGTCATCATGTTTGCAAAATCTACTATGTTTAACACCTTGTCATATTCGATTGCTGACATCATTTTTGGTGATGCTGACATTGCCACTGATAATTCATAGTGCTTTCCATCTGTCTTT